>CAZJNP010000013.1:0-18823 GCA_964547355.1 uncultured Calditrichaceae bacterium | reverse complement strand
GCCATAGATATTGCTGAGAAAAAACCAGCAGGGGGTATATTAAAAAGAAAAGAAAGATTTTTTTCATAGATAAAACTGTTTTCTGCTTAAATAATTACAACTAATGAATTTGCATTAGCTGATGGTCGCTCTGGCGTCCACCACTACCGCGTTGTCTATCTCCGCCTGCCATATCAATGGATTCAAATCCATTTCGACAATTTCCGGGTGCTCGTGCAGCAGAAGGCTGAAACGGCGGATGATTTGAGCGAACCGGGGACGGTTGATGCCGGCCTGTCCGCGGAAGCCGTCTAATATCTTTTGGGCTTTCAGGTCCGCTAGCATATTCAGGGCTTCGCTTTCGCTTAAAGGTGCGACCCGAAAGGCCACGTCCTTTAACGCTTCCACAAAAATACCGCCCAATCCGCACATGACCACCGGTCCGAATTGCCGGTCGCGTTTTCCGCCCAGTACCAGTTCCACGCCGCCAGGAAGCTGCTGTTGAATCATTATCATTGCTTTGGCCTCTCCGGACTGAATGGAGTGAAACGCACGTTCAATATCTTCGGCGCTTTGCAGGTTCAGCTTGAGTAATCCCTGATCGCTTTTGTGAATGATTGCTTCATCGGCGGTTTTCAATACAAAAGGAGCGGAATGTTCCTCGCTGAATCGCAACAGTTCATCAAGCGAGTCGCTGATGCGGTAGGGCGCCACCGGTATCTGGTATTGTTCCAGCAATTCAAGTAAGGCCGCAATGGGCGCCTGACCGTTTACGCCGGAAGGCAGCCTGGATGGTTTGACCGGTTTGCCGGTTGCTGCGTCGGGTTCTTGCTTTTTTGAATCTTTTATTTGCCGGTACTGCCACATGGTGGCTAACGCCTTAACCGCGGATTCCGGATAATCGAAAACGGCCAGGTGCAGTTTTTCGAAAAATTCCCGGCCATAGGTTGCGTCTTTCTGGGCCATTACCACCGGGACGATGGGTTTGGCGATGTGTTCGATTAACGGCGCCAGGCGCTGAATGATTTTAGCCGGGGTGGTGTTTACCGGCGGTTTAACCATGATCAGCACGATGCTGTCCACATTGGGGTCCTGTGCCACGGCCTGCATGGCGTTGTAATAAGTTTCTTCGTTGGCGGAAGCGATCATATCTACGGGATTGCCGGTAGCGGCTTCCGCGGGTAGAAAGCTTTTTAGTTGCTCGATGGTCTGGGGTTCAAACGCGGCCAGCGAAAGTCCCGCCTGTTCGATGGCGTCACTGGCCAGGATACCGGGACCGCCGGCATTGGTAATCACCGCGGTACGTGGTCCCTGCGGTAAAGGTTGTAAGGCCATAAGCCGGGCGGAGTCGAAAAGGTCTTCCAGATTCTCTTTACGAATGATGCCGCACTGTTTCAGAAAACCATCCACAATATGCTCCGGGTTGGCCAGCGCTCCAGTGTGCGAAGAAGCGGCTTTAAATCCGCTGCTTGTTCTCCCGGCCTTTACCGTAAGCACCGGTTTTTGTGGCACCAGCCTGGCACAGATTTCGCGAAAAGCCTGCGAGCGGTCAATACTTTCCTGATAAAGTGTGATTACTTTGGTATTGTCGTCGCTTTTCAGAAATTCCAGCACATCGGTATCAGTAAGGTCGGCCTTATTCCCCGTGCTGACAAAAACGGAAAAGCCCAAATCGGTGTTGGCGGTCAGTTCCAGAACAGCAACTCCAAGCGCACCGCTCTGGGAAACGTAGGCCACGTGTCCGGGTTTCGGCAACGTGGGAGAAAAGGTACCGTTAAAAGAAAAATCGGGATGGGTGTTGAATACGCCCATGCAGTTGGGCCCCAGCACGTTCATGTCGTATTTTCGGGCGATCTCTATTAATTCTTTTTCACGCTCAACGCCTTCTCCGCCAACTTCCCGGAAACCGGCGCTAATGACGATGACGTCTTTTATTCCCTTTTTGCCCAGCGCTTCCATATTGTCCGGCACAAAGGGATACGGCAGTAGGATAATGGCTAAATCCGGCACTTTGGGCAGGTCGTCCACGGTTGGGTAAACTTTAAGACCGTCAATTTCATCTGCTTTTGGGTTGACGGGAAAAATTTCACCGCGGTATTTCATTCTTAAAATAGCCTGCAAAAACATTTTACCCAGGGAACCATCCTTGCGTGATGCACCGATCACCGCAATCGATTTGGGGCGCAGAATTTTTTCAATCCGACTCATTGTTCACCTCCGATCGCTCATGCAAAAATGGAAATTAAAGAATGATCGGTTTCGATGCTATATTATTGGCAGGAAGTTGATAGTTATTTGAATATCTGTTGTATTTTTTCGTACAGTTTGTTCAGATCGAGCGGTTTAGAAACGAGGGCGGCGATATTTAATTTTTTGAAATCAGCCTTTTTATATTTTTGAATAAAGGCGGTAATGATTATTACCGGGAAATCAGGATTTTGTTCATGTACTTTTTCGGTAAATTGAATGCCGTTCATTACGGGCATTTCAATATCGACAATAGCCAGATCGGGATGTTCTTTTTCAAAGATTTCCAATCCCACTTTTCCGTTTTCAGCTTCAAACACCCGGAAGCCTTTCATGGAGAGAAAGTCTGACAGAATCTCTCTTACATCAGGGACATCGTCCACGACAAGGATTTTTTTCATAACAGGTTCAATGTATGTTCTTTAATTAAGCAACGTATTACTGCTTAGATATTTTTTTCGTATTTTCTTTAATCGGATTGGTTAGGATTATTCTTTAATGTTTTCTTATCGCAGACGGTCAGCAGAATTATTGCGGCGAAAAAAGGAGGAGCGGATTAATAGTTGTGTTTTTCCATATTCATCAGGCGGTAAAAGCCGGCAGCGGCAACAATTCCGCCAATGCCGGATAGGAACCACAGAAAATCCCCGCCAAAACGAGAGTAAATCGCGCTTCCTATTGAAGGGCCGAAGACAAAAGATAATGAGAAAACAAAGCTAAACAGTCCCATATATGTTCCCCGGTTGCTGTCCTGTGCGCGGTTGGCGATATACCCGCCGGTTAAAGGAAAGACCAGCATTTCCCCAATAGACCATACAATCACAGTAAATGCACCGTAAAGCCAGCCGTTGCCAAAAGGCAGAATGGCAAAACCGGCAAAAAGAAGAATCGCACCAGGCAGAATCACGCTAAAAGGATTTTTCTTTTCAAAACGGTGAATGATCGGCATTTCAAATATGGACACCAGCACGGCGTTCAAAGCCACCAGCAATCCGATTTGATCTTCTCGTAAAAAGTATGATTCACGCAGGTATAGCGGCCATGTATTAAAAAACTGGGTGAACAAAAGGCCGGTTAAAAAAAGCAGGGAAAGCAAGAACAAAAATGTTAAGTCCCGGTATGGGCTAACGATAGATGCCGATTTATCCGTAGTTTTTGCGGGACGGTACGTGCGTTTTACATCAAAAATAAAAAGCAGAAGGAGGGCGGCCAGAATGCAGGTAACACCGTCAACCCAGAAGAGAAATTTGTAATCCACAGTAGCCAGAAAACCGCCCACCGCCGGGCCGACGCTGATACCAAGATTAACTGCCAGGCGGTTTAACGCAAATCCACGTGAACGTTTTTCTGGAGGGCACACTTCTGCCAGGGCGGTGGAGTTTGCCGGGCGGAAAGATTCACCCAGAGCGGCGGTTACAAAAAGCGCCAGCCCCAGCCACAACGGTTGGTAAAGGAAACTCAAATCAATAAAACCGATCCCGTTAAAAAAGAGGCTCAAAAACTGCACACGTGCAGAGCCGATTTTATCGCTTAACCATCCTCCGAGCAAGGAACCGGCAAGTGCCCCAAGCCCGTAAAGACTAATCAGGCGTCCTGCGTCAGCAATGGAGTAATTTAGTTTACGGGTCAGGTAAAGGCTCAGGAAAAACAGTACCATGGTACCGCTTCGATTGACAAATACAATCAAAGAAAGATGCCAGGCTTCCCTAGGTAAACCGGAAAAACTCTGCTTATAACGGATAAAGAAACGTTGAAACATAAGTCATACTCAAATAAAATATTTTCGGCTAATTAACGAAAGAACCAAACAATATCCAAAAAGAAAACACGTCGGAAGAAGTAGCTGTAAATGTAAAAATGCCAATACCAAGTAGTAATGAATTCTTTTGCATTTTAGCAGCCGGAATGTAAATTAATCCGCAAAAAAACGAAACAGCTTGATTTAAGCGGAAGAGTGAACACAAAACACATTTCGCAGGGGAAAACAATAAATGCGCATTTTTATCCTCTCCGATATTCATATTGACTTTATTGAAAATAAACAATGGCTGGCCGCCCTGTCGGGATGGGACTACAAAGACGATGTACTGATTCTTGCCGGAGACGTCTCGCATAATTTACATCAATTGCAAATGAGTTTAATGGAATTAAAAGAAAAGTTCAGGAGACTGTTTTTTGTACCGGGCAATCATGACCTGTGGATACGTGAGGGAGAACAGGGAGATTCGTTAGAAAAGATGGACACGATTTTGGAATTCTGCACCGGGGAAGGGATAGGCACCCGTCCGGAACGAGTGGGAGATAAACAGGACGCGCATGCTGTGTGGATTGTACCGCTGCTTTCCTGGTATGCGCCGGAAGAGAGCGCGAACGCGCTCTACATTTTCAAACCGGGTGAGGACGCGTCAAATCGTATGTGGAGCGATAATTATTTTATCCAATGGCCGGATCATCGGATGATGGAGCCGGATCAGGTTTTTTTTGAGATGAATCGTAAAAACCTTATGCAAGAATTTGATCGTCCCGTTATTTCGATTAGTCATTTTCTGCCCCGACAGGAAATGATGTTTAGCAGGAACCGTGTAACGGATCAAGAAAAGATCAAAAAGTATGATCGCCACCCGGCATTTAATTTCAGTCGTGTGGCCGGTAGCCGCCTGATCGAAAAACAAATACGCCAGATAAAGTCGCAAATCCATGTATATGGGCACCAACACATAAACCGTGACCGCATCTTAGAGCAGGTACGTTACGTGTCCCATTGCCTGGGATATCCCGAAGAACGTAACAGGGGAAGCGTAAAGGGGATCGGACAGGGATTAAAGCTTATCTGGGATACCCGCACTGGTGAAGTTGACAGAGAACAGGCGGAGAAAGGCGGCGGTAAGTGGGCTATTGAGGAGGGAATATAGTATGAATGACCATGGGCTAACACCAAAAGAACAATCCCTGTACCTCTATGCTGGAATTGCCATGGTTATTCTGGGCGGTATATTAATGTTTATAATTGATCCCCAGTTAAAACAACTTGGTCAATTTGGGGTATTGGATTTGGAATTTTCCGACAATCATTCGGAGTTTACCCGGGTGATGGCAGGTTGGGGCGCAGAGGGACGCAGCCATTTTTTGCGCTGGTTATGGCTGGATTATTTATATCCGATGGCCTATGCGATGTTTTTTTATCTGGGATTAAAAAAGTATCTCCCGGCCTTACTGAACAATAAAACAGTGATTCAATG
Source organism: uncultured Calditrichaceae bacterium (assembly GCA_964547355.1). Classification (GTDB taxonomy): domain Bacteria; phylum Calditrichota; class Calditrichia; order Calditrichales; family Calditrichaceae; genus CAZJNP01. Next base: position 13,358 of record CAZJNP010000013.1, on the reverse strand, counting down.
GCTGGCGGGCATCCCTTTACTGGCCGGTTTTCTGGACTGGGTGGAAAATTCAATGGAAATTTTGTTGGTACTGAATATGGAAAATATTACCAAAACGCAGCTTTTTATTCATTCTGCTGCGGTCTATTCCAAATGGACGCTTGCTGTGGCAATGATTTTATTATGGGCTGTGGCAGGCAGCTTTTACCGGAAAAAAAGTAAAAAAGCCATTAGCCGAAGGAGCTGACGATGTTCTGAATGTCTGAAATGGTGAAAGGTTTTTTAAGGAATATACTACTGCCGTTCATAAGCCGGGCGACTTCCGGGTTCCCCTGGTCGTATCCGGACATCAGGATAATGGGGCGATCGGGCAGAATATTTTTCAATTTGGCCAGGGTCTCTTCGCCGGACATTCCGGGCATGAACAAATCCAGAAAGACAAAATCAATTTGCTCCGGATTCGAAGCGGCTAATTCGAGCCCCTTTTCACCGTTTTCCGCCGATACAACTTCAATGTCCATGATATTTAGCACCTCGGCGATGATTTCCCTTAGAGATTCTTCATCATCAATGACCAGTGCTTTTTTTATCTCTGACGGCATTCGTTCACCTTTAAAAATTTTCTTAATATAAGTTCGTCCATTAATAATTAGTCTTTAACCAAAACTATAAAAAAACGATTAATTTCTGTCTATTTTATTTTTTAATGAAAACAATTCTATTTTCTTAATCTTTACTCTGAAATACCCACAATTCGCTCAATATAAAATTCGAAATCATACCGAATAAAATTCCGATCAAATTGCTTATCAGATAATTAAGTCCCAAAAACGTACTCAATACGATCAGTGTCACATAATTGATGAAGGCGCCCAAAGAAGCGGACACATAGTATTTCCATAAGCGATGCCCATAAGTAAATTTCCGCTTGCCTCGATTTTCCTTCCAGGTGAAGCGATCATTCCAGGTGAAATTGTTGAAAATCGCCAGGGCGATAGCCAGCGGCGAAGCAAAAAAAACGGGAATGTTAAACAGGGCATGGAAAACCCATAGCGCACTAGTGTTGACCACGATACCCGTGCTGCCGATGAGGCCGAATTTAATGAAACGCACCAGGCGTTTTTTATCTATCAGATCCATGGTAGTTTTCCGCGTAATAACAGTAAATCGTCCGCGTTGGAAAGCGGTCTAAAAATCGGTATTCATAGGTTTGCACCAATTGCACCCGATCGAAGACTTTTTTTACGTATTGAAGATCGTTTTTATACTCGCGTCGATTGTCAAATATGTAAAGCGCATTTTTGGATTTAAGGGAATCGGGTACACCCCAGACGTCGAATTGCAACGCCGGTCGCCCGTAAATGTTCTGAGCGTAAGTATCCTGATGATCGGGTAAATAAAATTTCAGCAGAGAAGCGCTTTTGTAAGAATTGGCAAAGATAAAGCATGTTTTTCGTCCGCCCATTTCCTGCTGCATGCGGTAAATCTTTTGGGAAGCATTCTGCCAGCCGCTCCAGGTGTTTCCTTCTCCCAGCGGTAAATTGGGAATGAGCTGGATTAGATGAACCAAAAGGATTAAAAAGAGCGAAAATCCGACGCCGGTTTTGACCCAGAACTTACGCCAAAACTCAGGGGTAACAAATAAAAATCCAGTAGCGACAAGGAGACCTAAATAACCAGGCAGAAGCCAGTTCATTTTTACCAGACTGCGTAAGCTCACGTACAGGAAACCGAAGATAATAAACGCTCCCGTAGTGGTGAAATATAGTAATCCCTGGTTAACGCGCCACTGCTTGAACGTGCGGTAAAATGCGTGTACGATCAACACAAGAACCAGAGGTGTAAGCATGAAAAGCTGGCTTGCGATCAGTTGGAGAATGTATTTTGTTTGGAATGGTTTTAACGTTTCGGCGCGATGTGAAAACTGAAACGAGAACGAAGCCCAGTCGTGCCGGTAATTCCAGTAGATCACCGGAAAAAAAACGAGCATCATCATCAAAATGGACACATAAGGGTAAGGAGTGCGCAGCCAATACCGCAGATCTTTTTTTGATAGAAGAAAAAGAAAAAATGCCGGCAGCAAAGCAACCAGGGTGTATTTGCTTAAAAGTCCCAGCCCCAGGCTAATCCCCAACCACAGCCAATATTTGCTTTTGCCGGATTTGAGTATTTGCAAAAAGAGGTAAATGGACAAAATCCAGAAAAACAAAAGGGGTGTATCCGGCACAGCAATCATGCTATACAGATGGCTGAAAACGGTTAAATTGTACAGCACAAGAACACCGAAACCGATTGGGAGTTTTTGGTCTTTTTTTTCAGGCCAGAAATACTCCACCGCCGCTGTGGTGACATACAAAAGCAGGTTGGTTAAACCACCCCAGATGACCGACATGAACTTGACGCCGAAGAAATGATCGCCGAACAGCCAGGTGCCCAATCCGATCGAATAGGCCGTCATTGGCGGATGATCGAAAAAAGACCAATCCGGATATTGAATATAATACCAGTAGTAAGCTTCCTGCGGGATGAGCGGCAAAAAGTTAATCAGAAGCAGCCGCCATCCAGTAAGGGCTGCGATGAAATACCAGATGCTTTTGGGAATGCGCATATTCATAAAAATCCATGATTAACTGAAAGGCCTAAGTTTAAGGCTTTGTGCGCAAAATAGCAAACGACGACAGCCGGGAGGCGCAGCCCCGTGGACGGTTGATTTAAGCGAGGAAAGAAATAAAGAAGCGGTGAAAAAGCACGGATTTATCTTTTTGAGCCGACGGAAAACAGATTCGAATAAATGAAGAAGTTCAAAGCGGAGGCCTATACGTCTCAAACAAAAATTCTACGACTCAATCGGAAAACGACCCATGAAAACAACAGACGGCGAAAACACGTTAACGTTTTATCATCCAGTCGGTTTGCACCAACTGAGAACTACTGTCACTGAGGATTTTCTCCAACGCATCTTCTAAGGTTTTTTGTTTGTAATTCCCGCTAATTTCCTGTCTGATGATGCCCTGGCGATCGATAATAAATGTGTTGGGAATGGTGCTGAAATTTCCATATTTGGCGATTAGTGAACGATTACCGAGAAGGATCGGAAAATGTGCCCCTGAGTCCTGAATGCGTTTTGGAATATCCTGCTCTTTTGATAATATGGCGATTCCGATAATGGCCACGTTCTGATCCTTATATTTTTGCCGCACCTGTTCCAGAACACGCAAAGTGTTGAGGGAAGGACTGGACCAGGTAGACCAGAATTCAATTACCAGGACTTTTCCTTTAAAATCGTTTAAAGAGAAGACGTGCCCGTTTAGATCGCGAAGAGAAAAATCAACGGCTTTTTTGTTAATCATGGAGTTTCTGTCGGTAGAAAAACTCAAAAGGACAAAAACAGATAAGAATAACTTTAACAATGTATGTACTTTCATAATGGTCACCTATGATTGATTTTGTCAAATTCTATGCAAAATTTATGCCTTTTAGGGTTATTACGTAATTTTGCCGCCGATAGATATGATTGTTATCAATACCGATCATTTTACATAACGATTTAACATAATCCCATCGAAGGTTTGAGCTTCGTTTTTTATTGTAAAAATTTTGCTCAATTATACGACAACGATTTAAAAAGTTCCGATTCCCATTAAGGGAATAACATTTTCCCCTGAGTAAGAAGTTCTTTATTTTCTGATCGGTCAAGAATGTCGGATAAAACTTTTATTTTTTTACTAAAACTTTTTATCTTAAAAAAGCAAAACGGAGTAAAGCATAGGAAAGGCGCCATGGGTAAACATAAAGTCCTCATTACGGCCCGTATACCGGATACCGGAATCCAGATGTTACAGGAAAAGGGGTACGAAGTGGAAGTGCTAGATGAAGAGGCGGAAAACATTACGGCATTAATTGGAGAAAAAATTCAATTCGCTGACGCCGTTTTGCCTTTGCTGTCGCACAAAATTGATAAAGACCTTATCGCCCGGGCACCTAATTTAAAGGTGATTGCCAACTATGCGGTGGGTTATAATAATATTGATGTGGAATATGCCAGGTCCAGAGGTATTGTTGTAACCAACACGCCGGATATTCTGACACCGGCGACCGCTGATTTGACGTGGGCGCTAATACTGGCGGTGTCCAAAAGAATTGTGGAGGGCGACGCTCTGGTAAGAAGCGGTCAATTCAAAGGATGGCGGCCTAAGCTTTTGCTGGGCGAGGACGTGTCCGGTAAGACGCTGGGTATTATCGGAGCCGGCAGAATCGGGCAGGCCGTAGGACGGCGGGCCGTTGGCTTTGGCATGAGAATACTGTATTTTTCACCCAACCCGAAACCTGAATTTGAGCGGGAAACAAAGGCGGAACTTGTGGCGCTTGAAACCCTTTTGGCCGAATCCGATTTTATCTCGTTACATTGTCCGTTAACCGAGCAAACGCACCATCTGCTACATGCGGGGAACATGTCCCAAATTAAAAGAGGTGCATATCTCATTAATACTTCCCGGGGAGCCGTAGTTGAGGAAAAAGCGTTGGTGGATATGCTGCGCATCGGACATCTAGCCGGAGCCGGATTGGATGTGTACGAATTTGAACCTTTGGTAAGCAAGGAATTGCTGGAAATGAAAAACGTTGTTCTACTGCCCCATATCGGAAGCGCCACGGTGGAAACGCGAAACGAAATGGCACGTATGGCAGCACGCAATATTATTTCTGTGCTGGAAAAAGGAAAAGCACTTCATCCGGTTTTATGAACGTGAAAGGTCAGTCATGAAGATAGATATCCTTACGGTTGGTCCTTTAGCCGTCAATTGTTATATCGTGGTGGATGAGCATTCCTCCAGATGTATAGTGATCGATCCCGGGGATGATCCGGATCGAATTATTTCGTTTATCGAGAACAAAGGCTACCAGCCGGTAAAAATATTATTTACACATGCCCACATAGACCATGTATGTTGTGCGGCGGATGTCATCGATCATTTTAAGGTTCCGTTCTATTTTGGGGAGCACGAAAGGCCGATCGTCCAGATGATTCCTATTCAGGCTGAATGGTTTAATTTCACATTTCGGTCGTTACCGGATAATTATACTACGTTGAAAGAGAATCAAGTGGTGCGCTGCGACGGGTTTGAATTAAAGGTACTCCATACTCCGGGACATAGTCCGGGTAGCGTGTGTTTTTATACGCCGGGGAGTCTATTCTCAGGCGATGTGCTGTTCAAAGATTCCATCGGTAGGACCGATATTTACGGCGGAGAGCCGCAGGCTTTAATTGAAAGCATTCAGAATAAAATTTTTACTCTTCCGGACGAAACGATTGTCTATCCCGGGCACGGCCCTACCACCACCATTGGCTGGGAAAAGCAGCACAATCCATTTGTACGGTTGGCGGAGTGACCGGCATGGAAATTGAGAACAAAGTAATCGTAATTACCGGCGGTGCTGTTCGGGTGGGCCGGGAAATCAGTCTGAGTTTGGCAGAGCGGGGCGCGGCCATCTTTTGCCATTACCATTCCAGCGGAACGGCGGCTGAATCTCTGGCGCGGGAAATTATTAGTACTAAGGGGAAAATTCATTTATTTCAGGGCGACCTTTCAAATCTTGCAACGATAAAGAGACTGGTAAAAGAAGCGCTGTCTGTTTTCGGGAAAATCGATGTGTTGATTAACAATGCCGCGATTTTTTTTAAGGCGCCGCTGGGTACGGTTACGGAAGCGCAGTGGGAGCAGTTTCAGAATTTGAATTTAAAGCAGGTTTTTTTTCTGTCACAGGAAGTGAGCCGTCATATGCTGCAACGCAAACAAGGTAAAATCATCAACATAGGCGATGCAGGTGCGCAGGCGGTATTCCCGGGCTATATACCCTATTCGATTTCGAAAGCGGGCGTAATCGCATTAACCAAAGGTCTGGCCAAAGCGCTAGCGCCTCACGTCCAGGTAAACTGTGTCAATCCGGGCCCGGTTATGATTCCTGATGAGATGTCACAGGAAGAACGCCGCTATGCCGTGGAACAAACCCTGCTGAAACGGGAGGGCACTCCTGAAGACGTGGCTAAGACCGTCCGGTTTTTAATAGATGGATCGGATTATATTACGGGAGCCGTTATTCCTGTGGACGGCGGACGGCATATCCGGTAAAGCGTATCGCTTAAATCTCCAGAAAATCCAGCCGGTGCAGATTGTTGAATTCATTAATGGACTTTGCAATATTCCCGCTGACATCCTGTAAAATCGTTTGTTTGGCCACCTTGATGGCATTGGTGATAGCTTTGGCATTGGACCGTCCGTGCGCTTTAATGACTACTTTCTCAAAACCCAGAATAGGCGCCCCGCCGTATTCGGAGTAGTCGGTTTTCTTTTTCAAGCGTTTTACGCCGCTCGCAAGGAGCGCCAGGCCGATTTTCCATTTAAATTTTTTCTTGAACGCGTATTTGCCGGTTTGTTTCAGAACGTCGCTGGCACCTTCCATTAATTTTAAGACCACATTGCCCACAAAGCCTTCGGTAACGACCACATCGGCAGTGCCTTTGGGGATATCTTTCCCTTCCACATTACCGATAAAATTAATTCCCGGTGCATCTTTTAAATATTGGTGGGTTTTGGTTAAAACCTCGCCGCCTTTGGTTTCTTCTTCGCCGATATTCAGCAAACCAACCCGTGGCTGAGGGATATCAAGCACATGGGAGGCGTAGTAGCTGCCCATGTAGGCAAAGTGCACCAGTTGTTTGGGCGTACAGTGTAGAGTGGCACCCACGTCTAGCATCAGCGCGAAGCCGTGTGAACCAGGCTGAAAGCGAGCGGCGGGATAAATGGCCGCCAGCCCTGCGCGTTCGATTCCATCGATCATTTGCAGATTTTGCGCTGCAGCAAGTACCGTCGCTCCGGTATTCCCGGCGCTCACCAGTGCGTCTGCTTCACCTTCGTGCAACATGCGGCTAGCTAAAACGATGCTGGACTGGGGTTTTTCGTTGAGCGCTTTTTTGGGTGAGTCGTCCATGGTGATCCATTGATCGGTATGGACAATTTCGATGTCCCCGTCAAAATGTAATGCTTCCAATTCCTTTTGGATGGCTTCTTTGTCTCCGATTAAAATGATCTTTAAGGTATCGTCCTGTTCCAGCGCATCGACGACACCTTTAATGATTTCATGCGGTGCGTGATCCCCCCCCATTGCATCCACGGCAATCCGATATTCCATAACTCCTCCTTTGCTGTCAACCTCCGTTATTAAAATACTCAGCCAGGATAACGATGTCAAATATCAACCTGATCCAACAATTTTATTGAAAAGGCTGGCGATTGGTTTAGGCGTTTGGGAATAGATGTCCCATCCGTTTTTTACCGCTTTTCGAACAAGCGTGCCAATTCCGCGTGCGACAGGGTATTGATTACGTTTTCCGGAGAGAACCACGCCTTCCGGGCGATGCCTACACCTATTTCATAGTCATACAAACCATTGAGATTATGCGCGTCCGGATTCACGGCGGTTTTGATCCCCAGTTCCGCTGCCCGTTTGCCCCAGCGCCAATCCATATCCAACCGATGCGGATTGGCATTGATTTCAATGATTTTCTGATGCCTAGAGGCGCTTTCCAGCACCTTCACCATGTCCAGTTCATAGGGTTCCCGGCCTAACAGCAGCCTTCCGGTGGGATGTCCCAGAATTGTGACCAGCGGATGCTCCAGCGCCCGGCAGATACGGCGGGTCATTTCGTCTCCGCTCATCTTAAATGCGCTATGCACCGATGCGATCACAAAATCAAACCATTCCAACACGCGGTCTTCATAGTCCAGGCTTCCGTCGGGAAGAATATCCGCCTCGATTCCTTTGAAAATCCGGAAGTCGGGATATTTTTCATTCAGCCGGTCGATCTCTTCCTGCTGTTGTTTGATGCGCTCTTCACTCAGGCCATTGGCGTAGTAAGCCGATTTGCTATGGTCGGTGATGCCCAGGTATTCCAGCCCCATTTCTTTGCAGGCCAGAACGAGTTCTTCTATCGTATTTACCCCGTCGCTATATCTGGTGTGCACATGCAGCAGCCCTTTGATCTGAGCGGGTTCCACCAGGTTGGGTAGCGTGTGTTTTTCGGCGGCTTCAATTTCGCCCAAGTTTTCACGCATTTCCGGCGGTATGAAGTCCAGGCCCAGCGCTTTGTACACGTCACTTTCGTTTTTACATGGAACAGATTCCTCGCGCCCCCTGGGAAACAGACCGTATTCGTTCATGGTCAGGTTCATCGCTTTGGCACGGGCACGCAGGGCGGTGTTGTGCTCCTTGCTCCCGGTGGAATGTTGCAAAAGAAATGGGAATTGGGCTTCCTCCACCAATCGCAGGTCGCAGGAAATGCCGCTATTCAGCAGCAGGGTGGATTTAGTGCTGCCTTTTAAAACCACCTCCTGAACATCGGGGAAGGCCGTAAAATAATCCATAATCGCTTCTCTTTGTACAACTTCGCAAGAGGCAACCAGATCGATGTCTTTGATGGTTTCTTTTTTGCGCCTCAGGCTGCCGGCAATCTCTAAGCGTATAATGGCAGTATTTTCACGCAAGTAATTAAAAATGGTCTGAGCCTGGTTCTGAGCCACCGGAAAGTGAAAACGTTCGCTGTATTTGCGGCGCAGTTCGATGCCTTTTAAGATCTTTTCCTGCGTTTTTTCGCCGAAACCCGGCAAATCGCGCAGGCGGTTTTCTTTGCAGGCATACTCCAGCGCGCCCAGGCTGTCGATGCCCAGCGTCTCGTAAACGGCCTTTACTTTTTTGGGCCCCATGCCCGGAATTTTCAGCATTTCAAACAAACCGGGCGGTACGGATTCTGTTAGCTGTTCATAATAGGGCAGGCGGCCTTCGCTGCCCAAACGGAACAGTTTTTCCGAAAGCGCTTTTCCGATGCCCTTAACGTTTGCGATTTCGCCGCTGCGGATTATTTCGGTCACGTCTCCGGGAAGAGTCTCCAGGGTTCTGGCGGCGTTAAAATAGGCACGGCTTTTAAACGGGTTTTCCCCTTTTAATTCCAGAATGGTGCCGATTTCATTGAGTATGGCGATGATCTGTTTTTTGTCCATTTGGGTTCTCTATTTGAACGATTGCATTTTGACTATAGTTAATGATCCGTTTGCCAATGAGATTCTTTTTTGCGTACTCTGTGCTCAATTAATTTTCAAGCAAAAACACAGGAAACTATTGATTTTTAATCCCCTTTTTACCGGTAAAGTAAATATTTTTCCCGGATCGCTTTAAATTCCTTAAGCTTGGCCTGCCATTGACGTGCAATTTCCCGAACAGGTGTTTGGGTTTCGATGGCCCGGCGTATCCGGTCGGTGCCGCATAAGCGGTCGAAGTGTTCGCTGCGCCAGGTAAAATTATCCGGATAAAGGAAGTAGATGGCATCCACGATAGCCAAACCGACATCAAAGGGTTGCAGGAGGTCGCGGTCGTTGATTTGAATGCGGCATCCGTAGCAGGTTCTGTTTTTTAACTTGGGATGCATGGACATGCCCGGAATGGCTACCGGCGTAAAAACAGTCGGTTCAAAGGAAACACCCGGTAAAGACAAACCATTCAACATATCAGTGAATTGTTTTTGGTCGATCCAGGGCGCGCCAAATTGCAGAAAGGGCTGATGTGTGCCCCTGCCTTCGGACACATTGGTCCCTTCCAGCAGGCATAAACCGGGATAAACGGCGGCGGTTTGCAGGTCCGGCATATTGGGCGAGGGCTTGATGAACTTCAGGCCGGTTTGGTCGTACCACATGGCACGCTGCCATCCCTGCATGGGAACGATTTTTAACCGGGCTTTTACCCCATTTTTCAACCACCCTTCTTCGTTGAACATGGTTGCCAGTTCGCCCACTGTCATGCCATGGCGTACTGGAATCGGATACAGGCCGACGAAACTGGCAAAGGCTTTATCCAAAACAGGCCCCTGCACATCGATTCCGTTAATAGGATTGGGTCGATCCAGTACAATGAAGGTTTTTCCCTGTTCGGCGGCAGCTTCCATGCTGAGCGCCATGGTCCAGATATAGGTGTAAAAGCGTGCGCCGATGTCCTGAATGTCGAACACCAGCACGTCCACATTGTTGAGCATTTCTTTGGTCGGCTTAACGGTTTCCCCGTACAGGCTGTAAATAGGGATGCCTGCTAAGCGGTCTTCGCCGGTTATTTTCTGACCGGCGTCCATCTGTCCGCGAATGCCGTGTTCCGGGCCAAACAACGCCGTAACCTGGACACCCGGTAAATTCAAAAATACATTCACAATATATCGTCCATCGGAAGTATAGGCGGTGTGATTAGTAACGATGCCGATGCGTTTGCCTGAAAACCAATCCTGGAATTCCTGCACTCGGTCCAGACCTGTTTGAACATTTCCGGAAGCAGCGTGTAAATTAACGAGCAATAGCGTAAAGATTAAAGGTAATAATTTATACGTAAATCGCATGGTGTTTCTCCGGGGAAAACTTAATACGCCTAAACGAATTTACGCCATTGCGGATCGCGATTCAATTTGAAAAAAGGAAACGTTAATAAAAGGGAAGGGACGTCGTTTAAAAAACAGCCTTTTAGCACCGTTGGTTTAAACGTCCCGTTCCTGTTCTTGCAAGTGCCCGAATGAAAGTGTTGATACGCAGGGTTGTTTTATAGATGACGGTTGCGATTTACAGCCGGTAATCAAGACCTAAGCGCAGCACGCCCATTCCAAAGCCCAATTCTCCGACGGCGGAAATTTTGTCGGTAAATTGATAACGCGCCCCGACGGCCGTACCCCAGATGATACCGTTGTATGTGTTGGAATAATTAGGTCCTCCAGACGGCACGCTTACCGTACCGAGGTTCCAGCCCATACTTAGGGAAGCGTAGGTATCGATTTTAGGATCGTTTAACAAATCCACATGCCAGATAGCGGAGCTAATTAATAAAATGTTCCTATAGGTATAAGTCCCCCAGGCATATGCTACAGAATACGAAGAATAGCCCAGCGAAGCGCCAACGCCCAGGTTGTTTTTTGTTCCTCCCAGGTCAATCAGATTATTCCTAAAGCCATACTCTCCGTTCAGAACAAGACCCGAACCGGCGCCGTAAACTGAGCCCATTGCTAAACGAGCACCGATCACCTTATCTCCTTGCTGGATCATTGCAGAATCCCCGGCATAGGAACTTACAACAAAAAACAAAACGAAAAACAATGTCAGATAGCGCATATCTACTCCTTTATGATTCTATGTTAAAATATAGCGATGTTACTCCAAATAGTTTCATTTGTTCCCTCTAATGGTTGTAAACCTGCGTAAATAGTGATTTTATTCGGACATGTGAATATTTATTAGTGTTGTAAAATCGTCTTTTCGCTATTATATTAAGTTTGTGGGGAAATAGATTGGATCTCACCCCGAAAACCAAAACCAAACATAAAACAATTTAATTTCATGAAGTATTATCTTGCATTATTAGGATTTCTTATCCTTTATGCCTGCGGTGTAAAGCAACCTGTTGAAACAGTGCAAACACAACGCACAGGTATAATCTATGTCACCTCCCAACCAGATAGCGCTTTGATTTTTCTGGATGGCCAAAACACCTTCCTTCTAACTCCAGATACGTTAAAGAATATTCCCGAGGGCACACATTATCTTCAGGTACAAAAAGACGGATATCATCCGTTGCAGGACTCCATACTGGTTCAGGTGGCACAGGATACTATACGGACTGTTTTTTTTGAATTGAAAAAGTTGGTTTACATCGGTCTGCTGTATGTCAACAGCGATCCCCAGGGTGCAGAAATCTATGTGGATGGCCAGAGTAGCGGTAAGTACACACCGGATACTCTGCAGATGGAACCGGGCACCCATCAGATAACGGTAGATAAAAACGGGTTTAAGCCGTATGATTTTGATGTGGAAGTGCAGGCCGATTCGTTTATCGTTCACGAGACTGCACTGGAAATCCAGCAACGTGTTCTCTTTGAGTCTTTTGGCAACGTGTCCTGCGATCCCTGTGTCGAATCTGCGGAGAATCTGGAACGTTTTCGGTCGGAACACGATATGGCCACGTTTGCTTTGTTCGAATATTTTGCCAACTGGCCTTCTCCGAATGATCCCTTTTATAATGAGTCCCCGCAAGATGTGGATCAACGGGTTCGTTATTACAAAGTGTATGCCCTGCCTTCTTTGCGGTTAAATGGGCAAACGGGGGTGGATGCCAGTAAGTACGAAGAAATTGAGAATGCCTACACCACTGCTCTGGCTCAGCAAAATACACCGTTGGCCGTCTCGGTGTCCCGCCGCCTGGAGGACGATTCGTTAAAAATTTTAGTGGAACTTTATGATTACGGCCAGGTATTGGAGGACAATCAGCTCCGGTTGTTTGTAGCCGTTTACGAAGACAGCATTCACTTTGACACGGCGCCGGGTACAAATAATCTAACCGACTTTAATTTTGTTTTTCGTAAGTTCCTGTCCGGCCTGGAAGGGGACCCGATAACGGCAAACACTTTCCGGTACGCGTTTAAATGGCCGGATTGGGAGTTCTCTAATAGTCATGTTATAGCTTATGTCCAAAACATGACAACGCAAAAAGTGTTACAAACAACCATTAAATAGGGGAGGGAATCATGACGAAATTCATACCAATGTTGGTAGTTTTAATGATTTTGGGTCTGCTTTTTCCAGGAATGAGAAGCATGGCCGAAACGACCGTTTTAAGCGAATCGTTCGAAAACGGCTTTCCGCCCAGCGGATGGAAAATGATTAACAACGGTTTTATTCTGGATACCTGGAGAGCTTCCAGCTGGAAGGTACACTCGGGTTTAAAATCCGCAAATGCGGAAGCCGAATATACCACGCTGGATCACTGGCTGGTAACTTCGGAGATCGACCTTTCTTCTGCCACCCACGCGTTCTTGTATTTTTACGAAGATGAAGAAGGCTGGGCATCGAGCGGAAGCCATCATTACATTAAAGTTTCCACTTCCTCTCAAACCAACACCTCTTCTTTTACTACCGTACTGGACATGACCCCATCCAACCACGACATCGTCGGCTTTCAGGGAGGCGTGGTTCAGGTCGATTTGAGTGCCTATGTGGGCAACAGTACGGTTTATGTGGCGTTTCATATTCAGGGGAATGACAGCTGGTTCATCGACGACGTCACTGTGACCACATCCAACGATCATGATGTACGTGCGGTACGTGTCAACATGGATCGCCATTACGCGCCCAACAGTTTGGTAACGCCAACCGGAACCGTATCTAATGTGGGCAATAACACCGAAACGTTCGATGTGGATTTTGGCTATTACAACTGGGACGGCTCCCTGAATGTGTTAAGCACCAAAACGGTGTCCGGCTTAGCGGCGGGCGCCTCCACGGAAGTGACCTTCGACGCTTTTACCC
>CAZJNP010000012.1:0-18946 GCA_964547355.1 uncultured Calditrichaceae bacterium | reverse complement strand
GAATAGATATAATTTAACAAGGAATACGATAGAATAAAACTATCTTTTTATATTCATTCCGATTTTGCAAGCCCGGTGTGCATCGCATGGTTAACCCATTGAAATTTCTTATTTTATTTTTAGGCGGGAAATAGACACTTATGGCCGTCAGGCATATATACAAAATCAAATTAATATTCTTTCAATCTTTCATTTGTTTTATCAATACCTTGATTATAAAACTCCGGCATTCTAAGTTCTAAAACAACCGTGTTCATAGCGCTCCGGCGCTTGTCATTGTTCCATCAAAATGCGAGCCAGATATGAAACAGCTTAATCTTATCCGAAAAGAAAATATCGTTTACATGTTCATCGCTTTGCTCTTAATTGTCAGCGGTTACATATACCTGCGCTATGCTTACCACGTCACCGATCATTTGCCCTTTACGCAGGAAATTGTTCTGGTGGTACTTGGCACTATTGTGACCATCCTGATCACAGCGATTCTGCTGAATAAGCAAACAGAGGTAGAATTAAAAAAAGAAGAAAATATTAAATTTATCGAACTGAAGACAAATATTTATCTTCAACTGTTGGATCACCTGGAAGATATCATCTTAAAAAAATCCATCAACCAGGAAGATTTCATTAAGCTGCGTTTTTTAACCCATAAACTTTCTCTGGTGGCCAGCCCGCCGGTGTTAATTCAGTATGAAAAATTTGTTAAAATCTTAAAGGAATCGGCCCAGGACCGCAAAATCGAAGTGGAAGAAACTGATGTTATTTCGGAAGAGCTGGCCCGATTAAGCGTTAAGATCCGCGCGGATCTGGTCGGTCAGCTTGACGAGGAAAGCGCTTACACAGATAAGCAGATTTCGCATCAAATTATGGCAAATATGAAACGGCTGATCGGTAAAAAGATCATCCTCAAAAAAGAAAAAAAGCCTGCCCGCTCATAAAGACCGGCAGGCAGTAATGTAAAAACTCGGCTAATCCACCTGTTTACGCAGAAACGCCGGAATGTCCAGGTCGTCCGGGCCCGGTGGGATTTCATCTTCTTTCAGGGTAAAGATGTTTTGTCTCGGAGCGCCCGGAAACTTAGGGTCCACGCTTTTGTGCTCCCGCTTAAAGGTGGGTTTATCCAGCTCGCTGAAATCCGTCGCTCCGAACGGACCGCGTTTTACTTCGCGCGGCTTTTGCAATTCTTTGGCCTGCTGAACTTCGCGATTGAATCCCGTGGCAATCACCGTTACGCGTAATTCTTCGGTCAGCTTTTCATCGATGACCATACCAAAGATTACGTTGGCGTCTTCGCCCACCGTTTCATGAATCAGATTGCTGGCTTCGCCCACTTCGTGCATGGACAAGTTGTTGCCGCCGGTAATATTAATCAGCACGCCGCGCGCGCCGCGAATATCCACACCGTCCAGCAACGGACTGGTGATGGCCTGTTCGGCAGCGGAGACCGCGCGGTTTTCACCAACGCCCACGCCTGTGCCCATGATGGCGTCGCCCATGCCAGCCATTACCGTGCGCACATCGGCAAAATCAAGGTTGATGTAACCGTGTACATTAATCAGATCGGAAATGCTGCGAGTCGCTTCCAGCAGAATGGAATCTACCACTTTAAAGGCCGCCATTACGGGGGTATTTTTCTCGATAATGGAAAAAATCCGGTCGTTAGGGATCACCAGCATGGTGTCCACCCGTTCGCGCATGGCTTCGATGCCCTTTTGAGCGTTGCGTTTACGCACAGGGCCTTCAAAAGAAAAGGGCATGGTAGTGATGCCCACGGTCAAGGCGCCCATATCTTTGGCGATTTCCGCTACAATCGGAGCCGCACCGGTACCGGTGCCTCCGCCCATACCGCAGGTTACAAAGACCATATCCGCGCCGTTCAAAATCTCAATCACCCGTTCCTTGTCTTCTTCGATGGCTTTTAAGCCCGTCTCAGGATTCGCCCCCGCGCCTAATCCTTTGGTCAAATTGCGGCCAATCTGCACCCGATTCGACGCTTTGTTCATTTCCAGGTCCTGAGCGTCGGTGTTGATGGCGATAAACTCGACACCGGTCAATCCGGCTTCGATCATTCCGTTCAAGGCATTTCCGCCGGCACCGCCAACGCCAACGACCTTGATCCTGGCGGCCTGTTCCGCTGCGCTGTCAAATTGTATCATAGATTTTCTCCCGCATTATGTTGTTTTTTTCATTCTCTATTTTCATTTGGATATTGTCAGCTTGTTGCCTTAACCGAATAAATTCTCAAAAATGTCTTTCAATCTCTCTACAATCCAGGTAAACGTGCCGGAATCATCCGGATTTTTTTTTGAACCATGCTTTAACGCGTAGTAAATCAATCCCACGCCGGTGGCGTAAATCGGACTGCGCACCACCTCCACCAGTCCGCCTTTAACGATTGGAATACCGATCTTCACCGGCATGCCCATGACCTGCTCCGCCAAATCTGCCGTGCCTTCCAACAGCGATGCGCCTCCGGTAAGCACCACGCCGGCGCCCATGGAATCGAACACATCCGATTTTTCCATTTCCCGCAGGGCAAGCTGAAACATCTCTTCCATGCGCGGTTGGATAATGGCGGAGATGACACTTCTGGATATTTCACGCGGCGCACGCCCGGCCACGCCCGGTACGCGAATCAGTTCGTCCTGTTCCAGCAAGGATTGCATGGCGATGCCGTACTTGATTTTGATTTCTTCCGCCTGTTCCATTGAGGTGCGCAATCCCTGGGATAAATCGGAAGTTACGTGCTGGCCGCCAAGCCCCAACACCGAGGTAAAACGAATGCTGCCGTCAAAAAACATAGCAATATCGGTCGTACCTCCGCCGATATCCAAAATGCACACGCCCAGATCACGTTCGTCTTTATCCAGCACGGCCAGGCTGGATGCATACGGTTCCAGCACGATATCGGCCACGTCATAGCCGGCCGATTCGATACAGTTGACGATATTCTGAGCGGAAGCCGCCGCCGCTGTAACGATATGCACCTCCGCTTCAAGCCGTACCCCGGCCATCTGTTCCGGATTTTTAATGCCGTCCTGGTCGTCCACAATATATTCCTGGGGCAGGACGTGCAGAATCTCGCGATCCATGGGCAAAGCGATGGCTTTGGCGGCGTCGATGACCCGATCCATGTCCTCGCGGGTGATGATTTTATCTTTGCCGCTGACGGCAATGACGCCTTTACTGTTAATGGAGCGGATATGATCTCCGGCGATGCCGGCGTAAACGCGCGTTACCTTGTGCCCGCACATTAACTCCGCCTGCTCCACAGCGCTTTGAATGGACTCTACCGTTTTTTCTATGTTAATCACCACGCCGCGGCGCAATCCCTGGGAAGGCGAATGCCCCACGCCCAGGATATTCACATTGCCGTATTCGTCCTGTTTACCCACCACTGCCGCGATTTTTGTGGTACCGATATCAAGCCCGACAATGATACCATTTTTTTCCATGATCAAACCTCAAAACAAAAAATTTTATCGCATTCTTCAGATTGTTAACTTTTTTTCTCTTTGACGATTAACTGACGGTCAAAACGCATGTCAAAATATTCGACGGACGTCAGACGGTTCCAGTCGAAATATTTACTGATGAAACGGTCCAGCACAAACAGGTTGTCCTGATAGTTTTTAACGCTTAGTTTAACCAGCGCCCCGTTTTTAACAAAGCGCAGACGCGGTCGGACGGGGTTGGCCATATCCACTTCCGCCACCAGATCAATCAATGGCGATTTAATAAAGCGCAGATATCCCAGAATTTCCACCGCCTTGAGGGCTTGCCGCGCTCTGGTCACATCCCCCAGTGTACCCAGTGAAGTCTTGATTCCGGTAATAAAGGGCAGATTCCAGCGCCGGTTGTCACGCGGCACCGGCATCAAATACCCCTGCTCGTCAATCAAATTCAATCCCCGGCCGTAAATAAACGCGATCGGTTTGCGTTCTTCGATAACAATCCGCAAAGTAGCCGGCAAGCTGGCCACCACGTTTACGCTCTTCACATAAGGCGAAGCTAAAATCCGCTCCCTCAATTGTGCAGGCTTAATACGCAGCAATTTCTGGCGATTCGATTTCACACCGCACAAGGTCAACACATCGTTACGGCTTAAAATATGATTCCCGTGCACCACGATATTTTCCAGCTCAAAACTGGACAGGCGCTGCTGTAAATAGCGGTCGATCATTTTATAGCCGTAAGCGGCAGCAGAAAGCAAAACAATGCCCGTCAAATAAATCAGCGCGTTTTTCAGCGATTTTTTCCTGCGTTTTGATTTTGCTTTTCTACCCATAATAGGACTCTAAACAGATTTCCCCTGCTCCGTTTGAGTTTCTTCCAAAAGCCGTAACAGCCGCACGGCCTGCTGATTAATGTTTCCCGCACCCAGAAAAATTACTATATCGCCCGGGCGCAGTTTCGGTTTTAAAAATCCGGGAATGTCGTTTTGATCTGCTACATAGTGCGCTTCGTTTTTTAACAGGTCAGCGATCATTTTTCCCGTAACGCCCGGAATCGGTTCTTCTCTAGCCGGATAAATTTCCGTAACCACCGTTACATCCGCCCGGGAGAGCGCCTCGGCAAACTCTCTGTGAAACTGAGCCGTACGGGAAAAAAGATGGGGTTGAAAAACCGCGATCACCCGGCGGTTAAAACCGCCTCTTGCCGACAAAAGCGTCACCTCCACCTCCGTGGGATGATGGGCGTAATCGTCAATGATCATCACTCCCTGCGCCTGGCCGATCATTTCGAAGCGTCGTTCCACGCCTTCGAACTGCACCAGAGCGTCTTTAATCTCTTCAAATTCAATATCCAGCTCGCGGCAAACCGCTGCCGCAGCCAGAGCATTCTTCACATTGTGCACACCCGGGACATTCAGATGCAAACGACCCAGCGTTTCCCCATAGGCCGTAACCATAAAACTGGACGTATGGTCGGCGAACAGGATTTCCCCGGCCTGATAATCTGCTTCCCGTTCCACACCGTAAGTTACCACCGGCACAGGAAATTTTTCTTTTAACCGGCGCAGATTGGCATCGTCTGTGTTCAGGATCAGCGCGCCGTCAAAAGCGATTTGGTGGCTGAATTGCAAAAATGTATCTTCCAGATCGTCCAGGTCGGAATAAATATCCTGATGATCCATTTCCAGCGATGTCATCACTGCTATTCTCGGAAACAGGGTCAAAAACGAGCGGTCGTATTCGTCCGCCTCGGCCACTAAAATTCCCCCCGCTCCCAGGCGGGCGTTGGTTTTTAGATTCTTCAGCCGCCCGCCCACGATGATAGTCGGATCGTATCCGGCCTTCATCAGACAATGCCCCAGCATGGACGTGGTGGTGGTTTTGCCGTGCGTACCGGCCACAGCGATGCCGAATTTGCGATTGAACAACTGCCCCAGTAATTCCGCGCGCCGCATCACCGGAATGGAGCGTTGCAATGCGGCCTTTACCTCTGGATTATCCATCGGCACTGCAGAGCTGCGCACCAGATAATCCACCGCGCCCACCTGATCGGCCACATGCCCCTGATAAATCGTGGCTCCGCACTGTTCAAGATAATCCGTGATATCCGTTTTCTGGCGATCCGACCCGGCCACCCGATGACCCATCTTTAGCAGAATCTCGGCCAGTCCGCTCATTCCGATGCCGCCGATGCCCACAAAATAGAAACTTCGGGGGCGGTGTTTTAAGTTAACCGGTAATGACTGCATGATATTGTTTTAGCACCTTTTCGATTTCGTTAAGTATCAGCTCCGCTGTTTGCGGCCGATGCATGCGCCGGATATTTGCGGCCATGGTTTTAATCAGTTCCTGGTTCTCTTTTACCGTGTTCAGCGCATCCAGTAGATTTTCCGACAGATGTTGATCGTCTTTGATTATCAACGCCGCGTTTTTGGTCTGCAGGGCATGGGCGTTTTTGTACTGGTGATCCGCCGCGGCATAAGGGTAAGGAATGAGCAGCGCCGGCAGCCCTGCGGCCATCAATTCCGACAACGTCATAGCCCCGGCCCGGCACACCGCCAGATCCGCCGCCCGGTATGCCCGCGCCATGGGTTCGATATAAGGCAGGAGGCGGACATTCGGCCATCCTTCTTTTTCCGCCATCTTGCGGTATTTATCATATTCCCGTTGCCCGGTCTGCCAGATGAACTGCACTTCTTTTCGCATAGACGGTTGATTTAAAATGTACGCCATGGCTCGATTGATGGCTGCGGCGCCCTGACTTCCGCCAAATACCAGCACCGTCAGTGTATCCGGTTGCAATCCAAAGGCGCGCCTCAGTTCCTCTTTTGTTTCCGTTACCTCAGCCAGCACCACCGGATTCCCGGTAACAACTAAATGATCCCGACGCTTAAAATGGTCTTTGGCTTCCTCGTATGCCAAAAACACGCGCTGAGCACCGCCAGCCAGCGAACGGGTGGTAATTCCCGGATAACTGTTCTGTTCCTGTAAAACCGTAGGGATTCCCATCTTCTGTGCGCTGCGCAAGACTGGCCCCATCACATAACCACCGGTGCCGATTACCAGATGCGGTTGGAATTCCCGTAATTTTTCACGGCAGATTTTCATACTCTTCCACAGTTTAAAAGGCACCCATAAATTTTTTAGCGTCAACCGGCGCTGGATACCGGCCACAGGTAACAGCACCAGTTCATATCCGGCCTCGGGAATTTTCACGCTTTCCAGCCCGCGTCGGGTGCCGAAAAACAAAAATTGTGCCGGCCATCTTTCCTGAATCATCCGGGCCATGTTCATCGCCGGATACACATGCCCACCGGTACCTCCGCCTGCAATAGCAACGCGAATCTTTTCCATAGCTCTTAATCGATCGATAAAACCGTCCGGTATAATCGTTCCCGTTTCTGTTTAAAATCTTCCCAGTTTGCTTTAATTCCGGCTGTTGACCTGGTGCGTGAAATATTCAACAATACGCCCACGCTAATCCCCAAAAGCACCAGATGCGACCCGCCGTAGCTGATGAACGGCATGGGCAGCCCGGTGGCCGGAAGCATCATACTAACCACGCCGGCATTAACAAACGCGTAATACACAATATTCAAAGTAATGCCCAGAGCCAGGTATTTGCCGAATGCGTCGGGCGTTCTGTTGACGATTTTCAACCCCCGGTAGAGCAGAAATACAAACAAACCCAGGATAATCGTTGTGCCGATCCAACCCCATTCTTCACCTAAAATTGAGAAGATGAAATCCGTATGAGAATCCGGCAAAAAGATAAATTTTTGTTTGCTATGCGCCAGTCCCTGGCCAATCAGTCCGCCGCGCCCCAAACCGATCAAAGATTGTTTGATCTGGTAAGGCGCGGAAAGCGGATCCTTTAGCGCACGCAGATAGCTGGAAATACGCCCCTGCTGATACGATTGCCGCTGCATCAAAAACAAAGCCACTGGAATCAGCGGCAGCATCATCATCAAAATATGCGTGATGCGCATACGGCTGATAAAAAGCATCGTGCCGATAATCAGAGCGATCATCATGGTGGTGCTTAAATCGGGCTGAATCAAAATGGGTACAAGCACCAGCAAAATGACCACCATCAAAGGCAACACCCCGGTGTACAAATCGCGAATATTTTTTTTAGCCGAACCCAGATAGTGCGCAACGTAGATAATCAGCGTCAATTTGGCCAGTTCCGAGGGCTGAAAATTCATGAAACCCAGGTGGTACCAGCGGCGCGCGCCGTTCACCTTTACGCCCAGTACAAACAGGCCCAGCAGCAGCAAAATGGAAATGCCCACGCCCAAAAAAGCCACGTATCTTTTATCCAGACGGCGGTAGTCGAACCGGGAAACAGTCAGCATGAGCAAAAACGAAATGGCGCCCCACAGCATTTGCTTGCGGAAAAAATAGGTCAGCGAACCAAACTTGTCCACGGCCACCATAGAGCTGGCACTAAAGACCATGACCATCCCGGCCAATAACAACATGGTGACGGCAATGGCAAACCCGAAATCGACTTTGGTTCCTTTAGGATTCATCCAACTCCCTCACGATCTGCTTAAAAATTCTACCGCGCTCTTCATAGTCCTTGAACATATCAAAGCTGGCGCAGGCCGGAGAAAGCAGCACCACCTCTCCTTCGTCGGCCAGGCTGTAAGCCAATTGCACCGCCTCGCGGAAAGTTTGCGGTTTGGACAGCGGTTTGATCCCCTGCCAGGCCCGTTCCATTTTGTCCGCGGCCTGCCCGATCAGCACCAGATGCTTCACCTTCTGAGCGATCAATGGATTTAATTTGGTAAAATCGCTGCCCTTGTCCTTGCCGCCGGCGATCAGAACAACAGGTTGGTCAAAGCTCTTTAGCGCCACGGTTAAAGACTCTACCGTAGTGGCTTTGGAATCGTTAATGAAACGCACCCCCTTTTTATTCGCCACAAATTCCAGCCGATGCTCGATGCCTTTAAACTCTCTTAGCACCTGGCGGATGTCTTCGCACGGCACGCCGGCATTGCGGGCGGCAAGCGCCGCGGCCATGGCGTTCTCGTAATTATGGGCGCCGCGCAGCTTCATTCCCCGAACGTCGATCAACATCTCGTCGCCGAGATAAATTTTACCTTGCTCGAACCAGGCCGCCTGCCCGGGTTGCGGTTCGCTGCTGAATCCCTGTTTTACGGCCGGTGTGTTTTGGGCTTTTGCGCGCAACACCTCGTCCATGGCATTGTAAATCAGCACATCCTGCGGCGACAAGTTCATGGTAACGCGCCATTTGGCCGCGATGTAATCTTCGTAGCTGTCGTAACGATCCAGATGGTTCGGGGCAAAATTCAGCACAACGGCCTGCGCGGGATGAAACCGCCGGATGGTCTCCAGTTGAAAACTGGACACTTCCACCACGCCCCATTCCTCCGGCCGGCTGTTTAACACAAAATCCGAAAGCGGCTGTCCGATATTTCCGGCCACAATGGCCCCGGGATATTTTCGGCGCAGCATTTCTCCGATCAGCGTGGTGGTGGTGGTTTTACCGTTGGAACCGGTAACCGCGATCAACTTGGCCGCGCAAAACCAGAAGGCAACCTCGATCTCCGACCAAACCGGAATTCCTTTTTTTATGAGGCGCTGCACCACTTGAGAACGCACCGGAATGCCCGGGCTGAGCACGACAAATTCCGCTTCGAACACCCGGTCGCTGTGACCGCCAAATTCAAACGGGATGTCCCGTTCTTCCAGAAAGCGTTTCTGTTCTTCCTTTTGCTCAACCGGTGCCGAATCGCTGACAAACGGCCGGGCGCCCTTCTGCTTCAACAAAGCCGCGGCGGCCAATCCGCTGCGTGCCGCACCTAAAATCGTAATTTTTTTATTTGTAACGTCTTCCATTTCTTTCACTGCGTTTTAAAAGTACTCAGGCTGAGCAAAGCCAGCAAAATGCCGATGATCCAGAACCGGATCACCACCTTGGCCTCATGCCATCCTTTAAGTTCGAAATGATGATGAATGGGCGCCATCAGAAAAACGCGCCGCCCTTCCCCATATTTTTTCTTTGTGTATTTGAAATAGCTGGTCTGAATGATAACCGAAAGCGCCTCAAAAATAAAAACGCCCGCAATCAGGACCAGCAGCAGTTCTTTTTTCAACAATACCGCCGCCGTACCCATGGCGCTGCCCAGAGCCAGCGAACCGGTGTCGCCCATGAATATTTGCGCCGGGTAGGCATTAAACCACAAAAATCCCACCGCCGCGCCAAAAAGGGCCATGGAAAACACCGCGATCTCCTCCGTACCGGGCAGGTAAATGATATTTAAATAAGAACTCATTTTGATATTACTGGACACATAAGCTACTCCGGTTAGAGCGATGAATGCGATGGCCGAAAGACCACTGGCCAAACCATCTAACCCGTCGGTTAAATTTACCGCGTTGGAAGCGCCGGTGATCACAAAAATAACCACCGGGATGTACAGGATTCCGAAATCGATCTCCAGATTTTTAAAGAACGGTACGCTGGTGTTGGAATGCAATCCCTGAAAATGGGGATGCAGGTATATGACCAGACCAATAAACAGCCCCAGGCTAATCTGCCCGATTAATTTGTACCGCCCCACCAGTCCGCGTTTGTATTTGAGAATGGTCTTCAAAAAATCATCGATGAATCCCACCAGGCCCATGGTCAGCGTGGTCAGCAGCATGAGCAGCAGGTACATATTGCTCAGATCCGACCATAACAAAACCGATATAATCATAGAAGAAAGAATAATCAGTCCGCCCATAGTGGGTGTGCCCTTTTTGGCCTGATGCGAAGCAGGACCTTCGGAACGGATTTGCTCGCCGATTTGATATTTCCGAAGGAGATTAATGATCAACGGCCCGATCCACCAGGCCAGCACCAATGTGGTAATGGCCGACAGCGCTGCCCGAACCGTGATGTACCGGAATACATTAAAACCGATGAAGTAGTCGGTAAACTGATATAAAAATTTCGCTAACATTTAATTTGCCTTCAGCGTGTTCATATTCTTTTTCGTTTGTTCCTCTTCGATGAAAAAGGACAAAATTTTTTCCAATTGGATGCCCCGGGAACCCTTTAACAAAACCAGATCGCCCGGGTTAAGCAGCGGTCGCAGCACCCGGAACAGAGCGGCGTGATCCGCATATGCCCCAATTTGCGGATGATGCACCTGCTGTGCGGCGCGGCTCATCTCTTTCCCCAGCACCAGCACTTTCTCCGGATTCAAATCCAACGCCTGTTGTAAGGTCTGCCGGTGCCTTTCCGGGCCGGCCTCACCTAGCTCCAGCATATCGCCCAGCACCAGAAACAGCCGTCCCATGCGCTTCATCCCGGCGATGGTTTCAAACGCCGCCTGCATGGAAACCGGATTGGCATTATACGCATCGTTCAAAAAAGTAACCCCATTTACACGTACCGTCTGCATCCGTTTATCCGGTGCCGTGTAGGTTTCCAGCGCCTGTTTGATCTCCTGCTCGGAAAAACCGAATTGCAAGGCTACAGCGCTGGCGGCCAGGGCATTGCGTACCTGGTGAAGGCCGGGTACGGTCAGCGCGATCCGGGTGCGTCCGTTCAGAATAAACGTGGCACAGCCTTCGTCATTCACACCCTCCACTTGTGCATGCACCTGCGCCGTTTGGTTCAAACCGTAAGTGAGCGTCCTTCGGCTGCCCGCGGCATAGCCGGAAATAAACGGATCGTCCACATTCTGGTAGATGATACCCGTTTCCGGCAAGGCATCAAAAAGGGACAGTTTCTCTTTGGCCACCGTTTCCCGATTCCGGAAAAATTCCAGATGCGCTTCTCCGATATTAGTCACCAGCGCTTGATCCGGTTGCGTGATTTCCGCCAGGCGGGCGATCTCTCCCGGATGATTACTGCCCAGTTCCACCACCGACACCTGATGCGCGGCATCCAACTGCAACAGGGTCAACGGACAACCAATGTGGTTATTCAGGTTGCCTTGCGTTTTATGCACCTTTAGCTTTTGGCTTAAGATATGCGCGATCATTTCCTTGGTGGTGGTTTTACCGTTCGACCCGGTTAGCGCGATGACCGTTCCGGAAAATTTCCCGCGGTAAATCTTTGCCAGTTCCTGCAAGCTCTGAAGCGTATCCGGCACCACCACCAGAGGCAGATTTTCAGTATCCAATCCGGTTAAGCGGTTCTTTTGCACTACGCAAAAACGGGCGCCTTTTTCCACTGCCTGGGCTACAAAATTATGGCCGTCAAATCGCTCGCCAATCAGCGCCCAGAAAACCTCTCCTTTTTTCAGGGCGCGTGTGTCCGTACTGATCGCCCGGATAGGCCCCTGTAAGCCAGTGCGTTCCAGATTCAAAAACGCCGCGCCGGTCAGACGATGAAAATCCTGTAAGGTTAATTCAGGCATGGTTCAGCGCCTCCAGCACCATGGCACGCTCGTCAAAAGGATGTTTTACCCCGTCGATTTCCTGGTAGGTTTCGTGCCCTTTGCCTGCAATCAACAATACGTCGCCCGGTTGCAGCGCGCGCACTGCAGTTCGGATCGCTTCCCGACGGTCAGTAATCTTTTGCCAGTTGGTCAGATCCTGCATGCCCCGAATAATATCTTCGATAATGGCCTCAGGGTCTTCTGTTCTGGGATTATCCGAGGTGACATAGGCCCAGTCGGCCAATTCGGCGGCAATTTTACCCATCAACGGACGCTTACCTTTGTCGCGGTCGCCCCCAGCGCCAAATAGAACCAGCAACCGGCCGGGCGTTACGCTGCGCAGAGTCTGCAACACCTTTTGCAACGCGTCCGGCGTATGTGCGTAATCGATAAACACCCTGGCATCGTTATTGACAGGAATCATTTCCAACCGGCCGGGAATATTCTGTACCCGCTCTATGCCCTTCTTAACAGCCGCAAGGTCCAGGTCCAACGCCAGCGCTGCACCCACAACGCCAAGTATGTTGTAAATATTAAAAAATCCGGTTAACGATGCGTGCAGGTCGATACGCCCCTGGGACGTAGCTACTTCAATTTCCAGGCCGTCGATTCTGGTTTCCCAACGCGGTGCAGAAACTTGCGCTTCGGCAGTAAGCCCAAAGGTCACCACCGGCTGTTTGATACGATCCTGCAGTTTGCGTCCAAAATGGTCATCAATGTTCACCACTGCCCGTCCGTTTTCCGCTAACAGATCGAACAAATGGGCTTTGGCCAGGAAGTAATCTTCTTCCGAATCATGAAAATCCATATGATCACGGCTTAAGTTGGTAAACAGCGCGGTGCGGAAGGTTAATCCTTCCACGCGTTTTAACGCCAGGCCGTGGGAAGAAACTTCCAGAGCACAGTATTCGTAACCCTGCTCCGCCATTTCGAACAACATACGGCAAATATCAGGCGCCTCGGGTGTCGTGTTCCAGGCGTTGATTTTCTTCTGCCCGTATTCATACGCAATCGTACCGATCAAGCCGCAACGCGCGTCCGTAGCCTCAATCACCGACTGCATGAGTAACGCGCTGGTGGTTTTGCCGTTTGTGCCGGTAATTCCGACCAGCTTAATCCGGCCTATTTCCGGCATATAATAGCGATAGGACAACTTGGCCAGCGCCTCACGGGCGTCGGGCACCAGAATTTGTGGGATTTCCACCCCGGCTACGCGGCGCTCCACTACGGCAGCCGCCGCTCCGTTCTCCTGCGCTTTTTTAACGAATTCATGACCGTCCACCTGAAATCCCCGTACGGCGACGAACAACATTCCGGGCGCTACTTTGCGGGAATCGTAAGTAACGCCACTGATCGCCAGCTCTCCATCGGGTACCGACGTTGCCGGTTCGTTCCTGGTTAGAAGTTCCGATAATTTTTTAAAACGCTCGGCCATGAAATTCTCTTTTACTTAACGTTAAAAACATCAAAACCTTTTACCCGGTGGATAAAAGGTTATCGCTACTCCGCACAGGTCAAAATCAATTCGACTCGTTTTCTTACCGGCGTTCCCGGCGGCAGTGACTGCTTTCGAATGAAACCTTTTTTCTCTCCTTTTAAAACGATTTTAAATTTAGACAGATCCAAAACCGACACAGCTTCACGCAGGGTTTTCCCCACCAGATTCGGTACACGCTTGTTGGTGGTGCGTAATTCACCGGTTTTTAGGATGACCTTCTTTTTTTTGAACGCCACTTGCTTCACGACGGAGGCTTCACCTTCCACCTGATAATCGATGTCTCTCTGATCCAAAAGGGAAACGGCGGCTTGCAGGTCAAATCCGGTTAAATCCGGCAAGTCGTTCATCTCCGTTTCGGTTAAAATGACTTCCGGCGGCTGCGTCTCGGCTTCGCGCAAGGAACCGTCGCTCAACGGTACAATCTGGCGAATAATCTCCCTGAAAATAGGGGCGGCAGCATCTCCTCCGTAATGGGTGGTTTTCGGCTCGTCGATTACCACGGCGCACACATATTGCGGGCGTTCGTAGGGCGCAAACCCGATAAAAGACGCCACGTAATTTCTGGATGAATACTTGCCTGTCTTGGCATTCATTTTACGCGCTGTTCCGGTTTTGCCACCGGTAATAATGTTTTTGATTTTTGCTTTTTTGCCGGTTCCGTTTTCCACAACACCGCGCATAAAAGATTTTAACTCAGCCCCGATCTCTTTGGACAGTACCTGTCGCACCAGGGTGGGTTTATTGGCCTGAATCACCTCTCCCGATTGATTTTGCAGATGACTGACCACATAAGGTCGATACAAATACCCCCCGTTTACCATGGCCGCATACGCCACCGCCATTTGCAAGGTGGTAACCCCGATGCCGTAACCAATGGACATGGAAGCCTTGGAAACCAGCGACCAATGTGAAGGCGGATTAAAAATCCCACTGGCTTCCCCTGGAAGTTCAATACCGGTTTTTACGCCAAAGCCAAAATTTTTCAGATAACGAAAAAAGGTGTTCTTCGGGATTTCCTGACTCAATTTGATCATCCCGATGTTGGAAGACATTTCAATCACCTTTTTCAGGGTCAACCATCCGTGCTTCTTGGTATCATGAAATACCCGGCCATGGAGCGTGTATTTGCCATTATTGCAAAATACGATATCGTTTTTCCCTTTTAACTGCTCCTGCAGCAGAATAGCAGCAGTGACCATTTTCATGGTCGATCCCGGTTCGTACACATCCGTAATACAGCGATTACGCTTATTCTCCTGCGGATATCGCTGATGGCGGTTCGGATCAAACGTGGGATAATTGGCCATGGCACGAATCGCTCCGCTGAAAGGATCCAGCACAATGACCATGCCCGCCTTCGCCTTGCTGCGCTGAACACCCGCTTTTAACTCATCTTCCACCACGGTCTGGATGTTTTTATCAATGGTTAAGTAAATGTTGGCGCCGTTCACGGGTGCAATAATCGGTTTGTCCGCGTTGTAAAAAACACGGCGCGGTCCGTCGTACTGCAGCACCGCCTGTCCGTCTTTGCCTTTTAACACCTCGTTAAATTTCAGCTCGATACCGCCCAGCCCGTTGTCGTCCGGATCTGTAAAGCCCAGCAACTGGGACGCAAACGGTCCGTAGGGATACTGGCGTCGGAAATTCTGTGACTTAATGATGCCCCGGTCCTTCAGCGCCAGGATCGGCTGTATGTCTTCGGCCGGCACTTTGCGCGCCAGATATCTGAAGCGTTTGTCCGAACGCAGAATGGATCGAAAATAACGCTCCGGACGGTGAAAACTTTTGGCACACAGGCGCACCAACGTCTCTCCGGAAGTGACCATCTTGGGATCCACCGCCAGGTCATAGTGCAGACTATTGGAAACCAGCCGGTAACCGTTACGATCCAGTATTTGTCCCCGCACGGCAGGGAGAGGAATCCTCTTTTCGTACTGCCGTTCGGATATTTTCAGGAAACGGTCATGTTGCAGCACTTGGAGGCGGAACAGATGCACCTCTAATGCGATCCAAAACAAAATCGCCCCGACGAATACAACAATCATTCGTTTACGATTGATTAAGGAGGAGCTCATTTTCCGGTTTGCACTCCTGCAAGGTTTAATGCTTCACGGTTGCGTTCATTACGACGCGCAAAACCTTCCTTTAAATCCTTTAGTTTTTTGTAATCCTCCAGCTTCAGATAAAAGACCGGCTCTGCGCTGGTGATCAGGTTCCTTTTCTCTCGTGCTAATTGCGTGATCCGGTTAATGTTGCGCAAACGATCCACTTCGGATTGCAACTGTACAGCCCGATTTACCAACGCGCGTTTGCGTTGTTCCAGATTATGGATGTCCTTCATAAGCAAATCAACGCTAAAGCTCTGGTACATTTTCAAAAAGGCAAAGAGTAAAATGGTTCCTAAAATAGCCAGAGCCGTCAATTTACGTTGAAACGAGGCATTGTTATTTTTTGATTTTTTCATAGTTTTTCTCCCACACGCATTTTTGCGCTTCGAGCCCGAGGATTCTGCCGGATTTCCATTTCCCCGGGACGAATCAGAAACGGCTTAATCCTGCGGATTTGGGGCTTTCTTCCGCAGACACACACAGGAAACTCAGGCGGACAGACGCAGGGATTTTCCTGCTCTTTAAAAAACTGCTTCACAATGCGATCCTCCAGGGAATGGTAGGAAATTACCACCATTCTTCCACCGGAGTTCATCAGTGCCATGCCGTCTCGTAGCACTTTTTCCAACCGTTCCAGTTCACGGTTCACTTCGATGCGCAAAGCCTGGAAAATCCGGGCATAACTCTTTACCACCATCTGTCCGGGCACCGCTTCGGAAATGATCGCCAACAGGTCGTCGCTTTGGGTCAAACTTTTCTGGGTACGCACTTGTACAATTTTACGGGCAATTTTTCGGGCGAACCTTTCTTCTCCGTAAGATTTAAATATGCGCGCCAGGTCTTGCTCCGAATAATCAGCTAAAATATCCGCCGCCGTGACCTGCTGCCTGCGATCCATGCGCATATCGAGCGGGACTCCCGGACGAAAGGCAAATCCGCGCTCATCGCTATCGATCTGATGCGAAGAAACACCCAGATCGAGCAACAATCCATCTATCCAGTCAATTCCAATTTGCGCCAAAATTTCCGGTAGCTGATCAAAAGAACGATGCACCAGACGGACGTTCTGAAATGCGCTCAACCTGGAACGGGCAAAAGCCAGGGCTTCCCGGTCTTGATCCACGCCCACATAAAGGCCGTTGGGACTCAATTCAGGGAGAATTAAAGCCGCATGACCGCCTCCGCCCAGAGTACCGTCCAGATAGACACCGTCCGGTTTGGTCACCAGGAATTGCACCACTTCCCGGGCTAACACCGGGACATGATAGTTGTTTTGTTTATTCACCCTTTTCAAAGAACATATCCGCAAAGCTAATATCTTCGGCCAGATCGGTCAGATTCAGCTTTTCTTTTTCCAGATACGCTTCGTAAATTTCCGGATTCCAGATTTCGATTTTATTCAGCGAACCGAGCAGCAAAAGATCTTTTTCGATCTTTCCGACTTTTAGAATGCGCTCGGGAATCATGACCCGGCCCTGCCCATCCATGGTGGCCACATAGGCGCCGCCTACAAAAAGGCGGATAAAATCGCGCGTTTTTTTTTCGAAGGGATTGAGCGTGCGTAATTTATTGGTAAGTCTCTTCCATTCATTAAGAGGGTAGGCATAGAGATTTTCCATCTCGAAGCCGCGCGTGAACACCAGGGTGTTCTGCGCCTCGGGGACGAACATTTTTCGTACCCCAGAAGGAATATTCACGCGATTTTTTGAGTCCAGTGTGCAATAAAACTCACCGGCAAAATCAATAACAGCCATAGCCACCACATCTAAGGGATATTAATCCATTTTAAGGGATTTTGTGGAAATTTACTCCACAATGATAATATTATTTCGTACAGAATGCAAGAATATTTAGAAGTTTTTTTTAGGTACCTAAAAAAATATTTTTTGTGTAAAACAAACACGCTAAATTTAGCGTTTAAACCCAGATTTCGTATGTTACCAAAATACTGGATAATTACCAAAAGTCATCAATCTGCCATTAAAGAAATATTATCACAATCCGATAAATAAATTACAGGAAAATACGGTCGATAACAGGAGCGCATTGCCCAAAATCACTGAAATTTTGATACCGATTGGTTAAATATTTCAGTAGCGTATTCAAAGGAGGGAGCAAATGTATCAATCCAATCTACAACCCATCCACGAAGTGGCTGCCCATCTGGGAGTTAGCGTGGCGCTGATAGAAAAATTCATAAAAAAAGGCCTTGTCGTACCGGTGGTGGATGACAAAGCCCCAAAACTTACGCCTTATGGAATGCGTCGTTTACGCCAGGTAGTGGATTTGTATGAAAAGTCTTATTCCCTGGAGAAAATCGAAAATCTGCTTAACAACTAAAACTTCGACAACAGCGCCTGCGCGCGGGCGTTATACGGGCTGTTTGGAAATTCTTCCTGCAACCGGGTAAATTCTTCCAGCGCCTTTTCTTTTTGTCCTTTCCTCAAATAGCACAAGCCTAATTTAAACTGCGCATCCGCCCGTTTGTTAGAATTCGGGAAAGTGAGCACCTTTTCAAAATCCATGATAGCCGCATCATACTGCCGCAAGGCATAATGGCTTTCGCCGATCCAGTATTGCGCGTTGTCCGCTAAGGAATGAACGGAGCTGCTCGCCAAAAGCGACTCAAAAATCTGAATGGCCTCCTGATATTGCCGATTTTCAAAAGCGGCCCGGCCTTCTTCGTAACGCATTTTATACTCTTCGCCTGAAACCGTGCCCAGACCTCCCGAATAGATCTGACCTGCACGGGAAGACTTTTGCTTGATCTGTTCGATTTCCGCTGCTTGTTGATCCAGCAAAGCATTAAGTTCCGCAATTTTGCGATCTTTTTCTTTCAGTCTCTTTTTTAGCCGCTCCGCCTCTTTTTTCAATTTTTCTTTTTCCTGTTCGGCCGCTAATTCCTGCTGAGCAGCAGCCTGACTGGCTGAATTATACCCCTGCTGGGGTGCCACTTCGTCCGTATCCAGAAGCTGAAGTTTTTCTCCGTTATCGGTTGTGCCTTTGGCATCGTCCGAGCTGATGCCAAGCAAAGCTTCGATATCGTCCAGTTCTTTTTGCTGTTTTTCTTCCTGACTTTGCGCTGTTTCATCGCTTCCTTTTTTAGTACCCGCACAATTCATGATCATAAAAAAAGAAAACACAAAAACCACTGTAAAATTAATCAGACGCATGGTTGGTCTCCTAAACTAATGCCAATAACTGACACAGCAATATATTAATAGCAGATAAATATGTCAATTAAATTAGTTGTTTTCAAAAAGGTTATGTCATTTTTTTTAATCGGTTGGCCGAAAAATTAAGCGCCAATCCCATCATGGACATGGTTGTTAACAAAAACGATCCCCCATAACTGATAAACGGAAGGGGCAATCCGATCAAAGGTGCCAGGCCGACCGCCATACCGACATGGACTAAAACATGAAGTAGTAAAATCAAAAGTATTCGAACTAACAAAAACGAGCGAAAGAGAAATATGAA
>CAZJNP010000011.1:0-19046 GCA_964547355.1 uncultured Calditrichaceae bacterium | reverse complement strand
CTTTTACCCTTGGCGACTACGAACGGGAGTTTTTTGTCAAGACCAAACTGACCGGGGATTATGACCAGCTAAACGATATCACCTCCATACTGGTGAATACATTTAGCGACAAAAAATCGATGGTGGTGGTGGAAAAAGGCACCGGCACCTGGTGCCAGTACTGTCCCGGCGCGGCTTTTGCGGTGGATTCTTTACATAAAGTCCATCACGACTCTGTCGCGGTGATCGCCAACCATAACGGCGACGACTATACCACCACCGAAAGCGATTATCGAAATGACTACTACGACATCACCGGATTTCCGACCACCATTTTTGGAGGACAGCGTCGGAAAGTGGGTGGCGCTTCTTGCGGCAACGACTGGACGGGAATTTTTGATGCGTATGAAACATTGTACTACGAAGTGCTAAATGAATATACCGGCCTGGAAATGACCGAACTGGGTTATGTGGAAGACGGTGAAACCATTACCGCCACGTCCCGTACCACCTATTTAAAATCTTCGTATTGTAAAACCGACCGCATATTCTTTGTACTTACGGAATCGCATATTTACGATGAGTGGGATGATTGTATCGATTCTCTGCATTTTGTGATGCGTAAGATGTATCCGGATTCTACCGGTCAGGTGTTCTACGACGGTACCACCGCGCCGACCCAGGGCATGGTGGTTGAAAACCAGGTCAGCTTTACTATTCCTTCGGGTGTGGTTAAGGATAACTGTGAGCTGGTAGCTTTCGTACAGGAACCGACAACGAAGGAGATTAAAGCGGCTGCCGTGGTGCCGCTGGATGGCTCGGTAAGTGCCATTCCGGGTGAAAGTGCACAGCAACTTCCTAAGAAGTTCCAACTGCTGCAAAATTACCCGAATCCGTTTAATCCGATAACGAACATTCGTTTTATTCTGCCGCAGCAGGAAAAAATAGAACTCGCAGTGTTTGATGCCTCCGGGAAAAAGATTCGCACCCTGGTGAGTGGCAGAAAACAGGCCGGCGCACACACGGTCACCTTCGACGCTTCGTCTCTGGCTTCCGGCGTTTATTTTTATCAGCTAAAGGCCGGGCAGTTCAGCATAACGAAAAAGATGCTACTGATTAAATAACTTACATTAATTGAAATAAAGTAAACAGGAGTATTGCCTCATACCGATAGCCTTCGGTAATGGTAATACTCTTTTACGTATCGATCACCACAACCCATTTTAGGACGGAGAAAAAGATGCGATTTGTTGTATTATTGATGGTTTTGTTTGTATTTGCCGTTTCCGGTTTTAGCCAATCGTTTTATGTATCCGTGCATGATACTTCCGCCACAGGCAAGCCGGGTGATTCCCATGAACTGGAAGTCTATCTGGTTAACTTAACCGGAGAGCAGCGTACCATGCTGGTCACCCGGAAAACAAATAACCTGCCCGATGAAAACTGGACATCGTCCATGTGCTTTGGGCTTACCTGTTATTCTCCGTATACCGATCAGGTGGGAGGCACGATTGAAGCTAACGATAGCATTAAATTTTCCATCACTTTTAATTCATCGGATCAGCCGGGATATGGAGAGGCGCTGGTCGTTTTTGAAGATTATTTCTCCGGCGACAAAGATTCTGTGCTGTTCAGCTTTTCAACCATTCAGGAACCGGCGTTTGAGCTGACGGCATTGGACACGATCGCCGGGGGTGCTGCCGGCGAAACGTTTGAACTGGGTGGCTACGTACGGAACCTGACCGATTCTCTGCTGGTGGTCTATATTGCCCGGATCCAAAACAATTTAACGGACGGCTGGAGTTCCTCCCTGTGCTTTGATTCCTGTTCGGATGTGGAGGTGGACACCGTGGCGACCGCGATCAATGCCGGTGATAGCGTTGCGTTTAGCGTGACGTTTGAGACCGATACCAGCGCCGGGGAGGGTCAGGTCCGGCTGAAGTTTTTTGCGGTGGGCGCAATGGATACATTGTATCAGGATTTTTTTGTAACCACAACATCCGTTGGTATTGCCGGGGGTACAAAAACACCGCGTGGTTTCCGTCTGTTTGGAAACTATCCCAATCCGTTTAACCCTGCCACAACGATCCGTTATCAACTGGAGAAAAAATCCCGGGTAAAAATCGATCTGTTTACGGTAAACGGCCGGTTTGTGGGCGCGCTGTTTAACGACATCCAGAATGCCGGTTATCACGAAGTGGAAATCGACGCCTCAGATCTGCCCAGCGGCATTTATTACTACCGCGTACAGACCAAAACGCACACAGCCTGGGGTAGAATGACACTTGTAAAATAGGAACGTTAAAAGGATGCCTTGAATCATTCAGGGTGTCCTTTTTCTTTAATCCGATTAAGAAATAGGGAAATAATGATGAGAAAATGGATATTCGTTTTTTTATTCATTCCGTTTTTAATGTTTGCGCAAAATGTAAAAGACCTTGAGCTGGACGACATCAACGGCGATACATTTGTGCTTAAAGAAAACCTAAATCATGACGCCACGATCATTACCTTTTGGGCCACCTGGTGTTTACCCTGCCAAAAAGAACACCCTGCCCTGCAAAAAATGAAAGAAAAACTAAAAGATCGGGACATTCAGGTTTTAGCCATATCCACGGATTCTCCCCGCAGCCTGGCCAAAGTAAAAAAATATGTGCGGGCGCATAAATACGACTTTGTGTTTTTACTGGATCCGAGCGGAGAATTCAGCCGCGAATTGCTTGTGACCGATATTCCATACACCATGGTGCTGGATAAAAACGGGAAGGTGGTTTATACGCACAGCGGTTACCGCAAAGGCGACGAAGTGCATCTGGAAAAAGAGCTGAATAAATTGTGGAAGAATGAATAATAGCAGGGAAGCAGGATGAAAAAATGGATTTTTGTGATTTTTTTTATCGCTTTTAGTACCTCTGTTTACAGCCAAATCTCATTTAAGAATCAATTGGTCTATACACGATGGGATGAATACGATCGCACCATTCTGGAAAATTGGACGGATCTGACGTATCAGCATCGTTGGGTTAAGGCCGGTCTGCGCTATGAGGTTAATCATCCGCCGGATCCTTTTATTTTTCCACAGGATTCATTATTAAATGAGTATGAGTTGACGTTCCGGTATCTGCAGTTTAGGTATCGGAAAATGCAGTTGACGGTGGGTAATTTTTATGAAATGTTTGGCCGGGGATTAACTCTACGGACCTATGAAGACCGTAACTTGCGGGTCGATACCAATCTCGACGGGATTAAGTTCAACTGGAACTTGCGGCGTGTGAAGTTTAAGGTGCTCGCCGGGAAAATACGCGACAAATACAACCGCCGGGAAGACATGCTTTATGCGGTGGATACGGAAATTAAGGCATTAAAGAGCGCTAAAATAGGCGCCAGTATTTTATATCAGAAAACACCCGGTCAGTCGGCGCAGCGCCTGGTGGCGGGTCGTGTGAACGTGGTCAGAGACCGCTGGGATTTTTATGCGGAAGTCGCCCGCCCGGAATGGTACTCGGCCTTTAGCTATTACAGTGCCCTGAATTTGTTTTTCGATAAGGTTTCCGCCACCCTGGAGGTGAAAGACTATAATCATCTTTCCTTTAAGAACAGCTATTCTACGGAATACAACGCCGCGCCCTCTTTAACCAGGGAGCATGAATTTTCCCTGCTGAACCGCCATCCGCATGCTCTGAATCAGGACGACGAAATCGGTTTTCAGACAGAACTTACCTATACCCCACGCGATAATATGGAACTGATCTTAAATTACAGCAAAACAATGACCCATGCAGGCAAACGCATTTTTGAGGAGTACTACCTGGAATGGAAGCAAACGGCAACAGACGCGCTGGAATATCGCTTAGCTGCGGCCTGGACGTTTGACTTTACCACCAATACAGACAATATCACACCATTGTTTGACGCCACCTATAATTTAAGTACTCTGGATCAACTGCATATCAGTTTGCAGCACCAGCACACCAAAAACCGTACCGATTTAAGCGAATACGATAATGAGCTATTGCTGGTGGAGTATTCCCGTGCTCCGTTTTTTAGCGCCGGGCTGGTGGGAGAATATACCAATAAAAACCAACTGCGCAATATCCAGATGAAGCGACACACCTGGCTTTACGGCATTGTTACCTTTTCTTTTTGGAATAACCAGCGTTTATCGCTTTTATACGGATCAAGAAGAGAAGGATTCGTATGCGTGGGCGGTATTTGTCGCTACGAACCGGAGTTTGAAGGAATTGAAATCAAATTGACCAATCGGTTTTAGCTACCAGGCGATGGCATCTCCTTGAATCTGGACATCCTTAGTGTCTGTGGTGTCGAAGAAAAATATGCGGTTCGGCTGGGTCAGGCGTACCACCATCACCTCTTTTATCCGCTCGATAGGGATTAGTTCGTCCCCAAAACCGTTGGTTCGTTTCTGGCTGGACCAGTAAACCACGTATTTTTTATTGTTGTCATCCTGGAACCATCCCAAAAATATCACAGAATGTCCGCCGCCCTTTTTCCATGAAATATTCATAAAATCACCGGGACGGGCTTGAACGGGTTTGATTCGTTTGCCCATTTTTGCGTAATTCACCAGGGCGAAATAATTTCCGTAACCGTCGGCATTCCATTTGCCCCAAAATTTAATATGATCTTCCCTGCGGCTGCCATCGGTTTCCTGCATGCGTAACGCTTCGGCCTGGGCATTGTTTAAGTGGTGGTTTTTTTCTTCCGACAAAATGAAGTTCAACCCTTCAATAAACGCGGCATAGCTGGAACCGCTGCAGTAACTGGTACTTCTCGGAGGTTCCAGTAATTTTACACCAAGTAACGAGAGAGGATATCCCACAGGTGATTCCGTAGGGATTGAATCGATACCGATGAAATAGCCGCCGCCGCCCAGGGCCGTACTTTGTACCTTGTCGATTCCTTTTAAAATATAGCGATTGTAACCCTGCACATATTTACTGAAAATCTGAAAATGATGGAGATGATGCGGGCCATATTTTAAATCCTCACGAGATAAAAGAAGTCTGCTCCCATTATCCGGTGTCGGGAAAAGATGGCCGTCACTTGTATTTTTTTTGGTACAGTAAAGAAGAGAGGCCAGAAATATCAAAACAAAAAAATATTTTATGTTTTTGGGTGTCACGATTTTCTCCTGTAATAAATAGAATAAAGGAAGCAAAGCGAATTGGATTAGCGCTGTTTTTTGTAATATTTTAGCGCCTCCGGCAGCAATTTTTTGATTTGTGCGATCCTTGTCTGATCTGACGGGTGTGTGCTTAAAAGTTCAGGCGGGACATTACTGTCTTTTAATGCGGCCATTCTTTCCCAGAATGAAACGGCTACATGAGGATCATATCCGGCCATGGCCATAAAGATGAGTCCCAAATGATCGGCTTCGGACTCGTGCAGTCGACTGTAAGGTAAAAGGACACCTAACTGAGCGCCAATCCCAAAAGCGGATAAAAAGATTTGCCGGGTGGCTTCCGGCTTTTGTTCCAGCGCCTTATCCAGGGCCATGCCGCCTAATTGAACCAGCAAACCCTGGCTCATCCGTTCACTGCCGTGGCCGGCAACGGCATGCGCGATTTCATGACCTAAAACAACGGCCAATCCCGCATCGTTCTTTACGAGCGGTAAAATGCCGGTATAAACGACAACTTTACCACCGGGCATGCACCAGGCATTAACGGCCGGATCTTCTACCAGGTTGAATTCCCATTGGTACCCCTTTAGGCGGGAGGAAAGATTTTTTTCTGCAAAATAGCGTTCCACTGCCTTCTGAATGCGTTTACCGACGCGTTGAATCATTCGCGCCTGTGGCGTTCCTTTAATTACTTTGTGCTCGGAAAGAAAACTTTTATAATTGTCAAAGCTCATCGCCATTATTTGTTGGGAGGGGATCAAATTTAATTGTTTACGTCCGGTGATCGGAACGGTAGTGCAGGCAACAAAAAAAAGGAGTAAACTTAATACCGATAATTTCTGAAGCCGCATTGGTTTCTCCATATGGTTGGTGTGATTTTTTATGAAAAAAATATATGAAAATAAGTTCACAAAGCTAACAATCTATTTTGCCCAAGGCAATTAAAAAATAAGTTTTTATTGTTTTATTTGGCAGAATCGTATAAATAAATATAACGTATTTACTTACTCAGCTGTTCAATTAAAAGCAAAACAGAACCGGTTTCTCATTTGACTTTTAGATAATTATTTGTACGATCTGCATCGGGAATATGCGCATTGCCCAATTCAACTGAAATGATTTTTTTATTTGCCGGTACTTTCAGGCTAATGCCCTTAAGGCCGGTGCGCCAGACATCAATATTCCGAGAGAGGTGCTTCTGGGTGCTGTCTGCAAAGGTCACGGTTACTTCCACCGGTACCGGTAATTTTCCCAGACGATCGATCAGAATGGTGGATTCCTTCTGATCGGAGAAAACGTCTTTAATGGCCAGGTCCGGGTAGCCGTAACCAAAAAACCAGGGTTTCCAGAACCAGCTTAAGTCCTGGCCATAAACCCGGTCAAACGTAAAAAAGAAATCATATAGGATGGGGTGTTTATCATGCCAGAGTCGTATGTATTCTTGTAGTGCTTGTTTAAATTTGATTTTACCCATCAGTTTCTTTAAAAGATAATAGGCCGTGCCCGATCGGTTATATGCTTCGTTGCGATAGGTGGGACGATAGGCATTATGGCCGTAAACAATGGTCGGTACAAACATGGGCAAATCAAATTCCGTACCCGCGACGCGCTCGTATCTGCGGATCGTACGAGCGATGGGATCGTATTCGATGGCCAGATTATGCTGTAACTCAAACGGTAGCATGGTGGCCCAGCCTTCGTCCATCCAGGCATATTTTCTTTCATTGGTTCCCATATAAAACGGAAAATACGTATGAGCAATCTCGTGAGAAGTAACATGGACGGTGGACGCCCAGCGCTGTGCGGAACCGTCGTTAACCATCATGGGATATTCCATACCACCATGGCCGTTGAACACGGTTAAACTGGGATAAGGAAATGGTACGCCAGGTAATTTCCTGGAATAATAGTCAACAGAAGCACGAGCGATACCGCATACTTTATAGAAATCGTTGGATTCTTTTTTATAAGCGGCTCCAATCAGTACACGGCGGTTTTTCTCCACTTCAAGACTGGTCAGGTCCCATAAATAATGATCGGAGGTGGCAAAAGCAAAATCGGGCACCTGTTGGGCTTTAAAATGCCAGGTTTTGAAAGAGCGATCTTTTTGGGAAACAGTACCGTTCTGGTAATCCTCCGCTGTAATCACATGGATAATTTCATCGCTGGAGAGGGCCTGCCGGTAACGTTTTAGTATTTTCTTGTTTAACACGTCCTTGGGATTTTGCAAACGGCCGGTGGCCCAGACAATGAATCCCTGGGGTACGGTAATTTCCACATCAAAATCATTTGCGTCATTGTAAAATTCCTGCAGACCTGTGTAGTTGTACCGATCCCAGCCGTTGATATCGTCATATACCGCTACCTGCGGATACCAGTATCCGATAAAAAAGGAAGTGGAATCATAGGCGCCGTTACGAATATTGGAAAGATGAGAAACCATATACTGCCAATGGATTTCCATTTGCAACTGTTTACCGGGCAGCAACGGTTGCTCCAGTTGGATGCTCATATTCGTGCCGGAACGCTGAATGCCCTCGTTATCTTCAGTTTGAATGGCTTGCTCGTTAACTTTTAACAGAGAAATTTTCACGCCGTCGTGTAAATCTTCTTTAGCGATGGGCCAGTCACGTGGCATGCCAAATTTTCGGTTATCCTGATAAAGACGAAGGATAATTTGGTTTAAAGTGTCCGGACTTTCGTTAAAGTACCAGATGGATGCATTGCCGGTTACGGTGCGCGAGCGGGGCTCCAGTTTCACCCTAATTTGATACCGGGCATGGTTTGTCCAGTAATTAGGACCTGGCCGTCCGTCAAAAGAACGGGTTTTGTTCTCATATGCTTTTTGAAGATCAAGCGGAATGTATAACGAACTTTTTTGAGCAAAAATAAAGCCGCTTAGGATTAGGAAAAGGAATACATGGCGCATGATTGATTTTCTCCTGGTGCGTTCATCATTGTCTTAAAATAAAAATAATTCAAATAAAAAACCATTTATTCCGTGGGTTAAAAAATAGTAGAAGCGGAATTAAAAGTCTAAACCATTCCCATCATTACTTGACAAAAACGATTTAATTTCATATAATTGGTGTACTTTAGTACATTTGAAACAGGGGAATGACATGAAAGACCTAACCAAAAGGCAAAAAGAGTTGTTGCAACTCATTGCCCGACACATCGAAGAAAAAGGTTACCCGCCCTCTTATCAGGAATTAGCCACGCGCATGAACATCAAGTCCAAGTTTGCCATTTTGAAACATATCGACGCGCTGGTGAGCAAGGGGTATCTGGAAAAGGATTCGTCCGCGCGCGGACTACGCATTATTCACCCCGATTACGTACCGAACAACAAGAATGAAGTAAACATTCCCCTGGTGGGACGCGTGGCGGCCGGCTTTCCGATTCTGGCACAGGAAAATGTGGAACGATATGTCCCGGTGCCACGAGCCCTGATCAAATCGGAAGGAAGGTATTTTGCGTTAAAGGTACATGGCGACAGTATGGTGAACGCCGGCATTTTTGAGGATGATCTGGTGATTGTCAATTCCACCAACCAGGCCCGCAATCACGAAATTGTTGTGGCGTTAATTCAGGATGAGGTGACGGTAAAGCGGTTGATGGTGAAAAATGGAAGAACCTATCTAAAGGCGGAAAATCCCAATTACAGCGACATTTACCCGGAAGGCGAGTGGTCGATCCAGGGGAAAGTGGTTGGGCTGATTCGGGAGATTCATTAACAGGCGAAGAAAGACAGTTTTTTAACTTATGTAACATGACCATGAAAAAAATAAAAAACAATCCGTTTTATCAGCCGGAAACGGTCCTTTCACCGGAGTTTTACAGCATTCCGCTGATCGGGGAAGTCCATCTGGAAACCGATTTGAGCAGCGGAGATTATTCGCTGGGCGAATTAATTCAGAATTTCCGCAAAGAAGAAACGCGGTATCTTACCCTGCGTGCTGCAGACGATGGACTGATTAACGACGGAATTCTTCCGGGCGATTTTTTAACGGTCGATTTCCAATCCAGACTTAAAAACGGTGAAATCGGTGCCGTGCAGCTGGGCGAACGGATTTACGTAAGAAAAATCTTTTTTCAGAAAAAACTGGTGCGCCTGGAAACATCCGCTCCCCAGCCCAACCCGCTCATCATTGACCCCAAGCTGCCGGGATTTGAAATTTTGGGCAAAGTAATTACCGTCATCCGGGAATTGTAGCCGGCCGCGTTTTACCGCCTCAAGCCTCTTTCTT
The DNA here is from genome assembly GCA_964547355.1 of uncultured Calditrichaceae bacterium. Lineage (GTDB taxonomy): Bacteria > Calditrichota > Calditrichia > Calditrichales > Calditrichaceae > CAZJNP01. The sequence goes on along the minus strand of CAZJNP010000011.1, from coordinate 9,674 downwards.
TTTGTTGTCTCTCCACGACCTTCTCATGTGCATATTGGAAATAACCACATTCCAGCTTAAGTGCCGATATTCCCCAATAAAAATTTTTCGTAACTTGATATTTTTCCCCCTTATTCGTATTAGATAATAGAAGCCGGAGAGCGCAATGACCGAAGCCCAATACAGACAAGTGGTGGACGAATATCACCAACCCTTATTGAGCCTGGCCTTTAAAATGGTACACCAGTGGGAAATCGCCCGGGATTTAACGCAAGACGTCTTCCTGCGTCTGTGTAAAAAGCATCCTTCCGTTCGTTTTACAGAAAACATCTATACATTGCTCTACCGAATGGCCATGAACCGGTGCATCGATTATCTGCGGAAAAAACAGGAACACCCCATGCCAGAAGACGTCCAGAATCATTTTAATACGGAACATAAAATTGAAGAAAAAGATCTGCTGAAAATTATTCAAGCCTGTCTCGTCCGGCTTAAACCAAAACAGAAAGCGGTGTTTATATTGAGCGATATGGAAGGCTTCGAAATAGCCGAAATAGCCGGTATTCTTAAAACAACGCAAGGCCGTATTCGCAGCAACCTGCATCTGGCGCGAAAAAACATACGCGCTATGCTGCAAAAAGAGTATCAAATCACAGAGGAATATTTGTATGACTTGTAACAATGTGAAAATACTGATTCCAGCAATAATTAGTGGAGAAATTAAAGGTCGCCAGCGCATTTTAGCTTTGGCGCATATTCGTGGATGCGATTCCTGCCGTAGCGAATACGAAGTTTCTTTGAAAACGTTTTATTTACTACAAAAAGAAACGGTGCGCGCTGTTCCGTCTTCCACAACAAAAGATTTTACGCAAGATTTATTGGTGTTAACCCGGGAGGAAAAACCGGGGAAGACCACACTTAGGGCTAAATGGATTTTAACGGCTGCTGCGTTGTTAATTATCGGTTTCATGCTGGGACAAAGTACAAAATTAATCAAATCCATCGATAGCGGGACGGCTCAATCGATCAGACCGAATTCTTTGACAGTGATGCTGCAAAATGAAGACTGGCAGCAACTTTTTCGCGTGCTCTCCAGTCCGTTGGAAAGAGCGGAGCTTGCCAATGAAGAAATTCCCATCGGACTTTTAATCGACAAGCTGAATGTCTTACAGCAAAAGGGACTGGAGGTCATCGATTTAAGGTGGTTCAGTTTACCTCGTTCGAGCGGTGCTTTACGGCAGAGTAAATATTTGGCAACGGAACAATTAAAACAATTGATTGTCAACAATACGATTAAAACGGGCGATTTAATCTACTTGCTAAAACAGGTGACACGTTACAAAAAAGAAATTTCTTTATCGGATATTTCCAACATCGTGCAAACAACAAGTGAAAGGATTTTACTATGAAACGCATAACATTTTTTATATTATTTTCAGTGCTGTATTTTTTGAGCGGTTGTCTCGGATACCGGGCAGTGGAGTGGCGTATTCAGTTTAATGATGATTTTAAAGGAGGCAAGGTAACCGTAACCTTTGAAGACCTGACCAGCGAAGAGCTGAATTTTTTCCCGCCAAAGGATAGCAGCGCCGTACAAAAGGCGGAAAGAATACGGTGGCAAAAAAAACAAGATTTTAAGCAATTGCTTGAAACATATCAGGGAGATCAGTTTCTGTTAGATGGCGTGGACATGGGCATCTACATTAAAGAAAGACGGTTGTACGAGAAAGACGGCAAACTCTTCGGAAGTTTTTCCGGTGTGTTTACGAATCTAAAGCCGGATGAAGAGGTTTTTCTGAAAATTAACAAAGATGCCATCATCGTAACGCTGCAGAATGACCGAAACGTGGAGCGGATTGAAACGGATGGCCATAAAGTGGTCGGAGAAGAGGAAACGACGATTACCTGGCCGAAGACCAAACACAACATTTACTGGAAGGTCGTATTAAAAAAAGAAAAACCGGAACTCAGCCATTCTCTGGTTGACGAATTCCGTCTTTGGGAAAATGGAAAAAAGTATCACTGATTGCTTTAAACGGTGTTTTTATTAGCAGATGGTTCTGCCGTTTAACCGTTTATTTTTACCACTGGTCTGGAAATAAAGCCGTTTGTCCTAAATGGGTTGTCTTCGGCTTGCGCCCTTCTATATTTAAGGCGACAAAAATGAACCCACAAAACAAGGAGGGCGGGATGCGTAGTAGATTATTACTGTTTGTCCTGATCGTTTTGAGCCATTTGGCAGCGTCCGGTGCTATCTACAAAAGCGGTCAGTACTATTACCTGAGTAAAAAAGATACCCTGCACAGCGATCTTTTTTACGGGGGCAGAGAATTAAAGTTGGATGGTGTGGTAAAAAGCGATGCCGTTTTAGGCGCAGAAACGGTCAGACTAACTGGAGAAGTCCAGGACGATATGTACGCCTGGGCGAAAGAGATCTTCATCGAGGGCAATATCGGTGACACCTTTCTAGGATTTGCCAAAGATATCCGGATATCCGGTGTGGTGCATGGCGATGTAATCGCTTATGGCGGCAGTGTATATGTGTTGCCCGGGGCGAAAATCGAAGGCAATTTATACGTGGGAACGGGTTATCTTTCCATCGACGAAGCGGTCATTGGCGGCAACATTCGCGGCGGCGCCCGTAATCTCATGCTTAACGGAACGTGTGGCGGCAATATCGATCTTTCCGGTACCATGGTAAAATTCGGCGAACAGTTCAAATCATCAAAAGAGGTAAATATCACCCTGCACGAAAAGCCGCTGGAACCGATTCCCAACGCACCGGCTAATCTGCATCTGACCATTGAGAAACAAAAACATTTTTATCAGAAGGCCTGGTTTTATTATTTTCTGTTCAGCGCTTTTGTCGTTGGCGCCTTACTGATCGGACTGCTTCCCTCATTTTTCAACAACCTGATTGCATTAAGCCGGAAAAAAATATCTGTAAATCTTTTAAGCGGACTGGTGTATTTTATCATTACTCCGATTATAATGGTCATCCTGATGATTATTTTCCCTCTGGGTGTGTTGCTTACTGTTTCATATTTTGCGATTTTATATTTAAGTAAGATATTTGCGTCTTATATAATCGGTTATTATATCATGCAAAGGATCAAGCCATCCCAACAGATCAATAATTATTTGTCGTTTTTAATGGGATTGGTGGTCATCTCTTTGGTTATTCACATTCCGGGCATCGGCATGCCGTTGTATTTATTGGCGATTATCCTGGGCGGCGGCACGTTTATCCACTACTTGTTTTTGGTTATGAAGAATGGGAAATCGGTTAACGCCTAAACAGTGGATAGGATGGGGAATCTTCGCATTGGTATTGTGGGGATTCCTCTTCTTAATCAATCGGACATCGCCTTATACGCCGGTGGCGTTGCGTTCGCTGGTATATGCGTTGGCTGTGGGCGGCTTACTTTTTGCGGTTCAACAACTGGTCGTACCAAGGCTGCGACCGTTTTCCACGAATATGCAATTACTGCTCAAGTTTCTCTTTTACGCATCGGCGATTTTTATTGGCACGGCCATCGTTGTTCTAACGGAAGTGTACTTTTTTAATGACCGGACACTATCCGATATGGCATCAACCAATGTGTTCGGAATATTGGCTCAACTGTTTTCTGCGCCGATCAGCGGACTAAACATCGGACAGATTATTCCTGACTGGATGGTGACACTCTTCGTTTACGGCTTCACGCTAATGGGATTGATCGTAATTTTCAGCCTTGCCTTCAGTTTGGTCGACACCAAATGGAACCAATTTCAGGCGGAACAAAAACTGCGCGAAACACGACTGCGTCTACTGGAAATGCAAATAAAGCCGCATTTTCTGTTTAATACCTTGAATGCAATCGTCAGTGTGGTGCGTAACGATCCGCGCAAAGCGGAAAAATTGTTGATTGACCTGTCTGATTTTCTGCGTTTTAATTTTGATTTTGCTGATGCCGATCGCATTCCCTTATGGCAGGAAGTGCGTTTTACAGAACTGTACATGTCTTTGATTCAATCGCGCTATCCGAAACTAAAATGGCACATCCACATGGATGACGGATGCCGCAATACGGAAGTACCGGCCATGCTTCTTCAGCCGCTGGCCGAGAATGCCATTCAGCACGGTTGGCCGGATCGGGGAAAATATCTGACCGTTACTATCGATATCCACCGCAAGGGGCAGGAGATATTCATGATGGTTAACGATGACGGGAGTGGATTCACGATCCCAGGTACGAACCAATTTCCGCCCGTCGGTCATTCGTTGCATAACATACAGGAGCGTTTGCGTTTGTGCTATGGTAAGAGCGGTCGGTTGACCGTGGAATCAAAGCCGCAAAACGGAACCACAATTATCCTGCAATTACCGGAGAGATAGGCATGATTTCCTGTTTGATTGTTGAAGATGAAGCGCCGGCCCGCGCGCGTCTGGAGGAACTGGTTGCCGGCCACGGAGATTTGAAGCTGGTGGGAACAGCCGGGAACGGCCGCCAGGCCATCCGTCAAATAGAATCCCAAAAACCGCAATTGTTGTTTTTGGATGTGCACCTGCCGGACATTTCCGGCCTGGATGTGCTTAAAGTGGTGCAGCACAAGCCGTTGGTGATCTTTACCACCGCCTACGACCGCTATGCCGTGGAAGCGTTTGAGCAGAATGCCCTGGACTATCTTCTGAAGCCCTTTTCGGAAGAACGGTTTCGCATTGCCGTTGAAAAAGTAATGGCGCGTTTGTCAAGTCATACGGGCGTGCCGGAGGATGTGCTGATACCGGATAAAAGGCAGGGCGGGTTACACTATCTGAAACGCATTCCTTCCAGGGTAGGCGACAAAATTTATCTGCTGAATGCAGAAGAGGTTGTGTATTTTACCAGCCGGCAAAAAATAGTGACGGCCCACCTGCGCGACACCTTTTATATGGTGAATTACACGCTGGAAGAGCTCGAAGCCCGGCTGGACCCCGAGATGTTTTTCCGCATTCATCGTTCTACGATCGTTAATCTGAATTATGTCATGACCATCGAACCGTTGTTCGGCGGCGCATACGTCATGAAGATGCGTGACAAAGAACGCACGGAGCTCAACGTCAGCCGTAATGCCGGGAAAGTGATTCGTCAGCGCCTGGGGTGGTAAATAAGTCCAAATATCAAATCCTGCCGTAAGACATCCTCCCATAGTGACAAATGAATCTCTTTCCGCCTTTGGAAAAATTCCAAATAACAAACTCCAAAAATCAAATAAATCCGGAGCAATCAATTTCCAAACAACCACGGACCGCGTTTAGGTCGTTAGAAATAAATGGAGTGAAAATTACTTGTCCAGAAAGGAATGCCATATGGCGGCGCTTGATGCTTTGGAATTTACTTTTTATCCCACAACGTCGGGATGGGATTTCCCCAGCCACTCAATAACCCAATAACTTAACAACTAAAACCAAATAACTAAACATCTAAACCTCCTTCTGTTCATTCTCGTTTCTTTTCCTAAATTTAGTTAGATTTTATCGCTCTGTTTTCGTAACTTTACGGTTGCATTAATAATCACTTGAACTTCCTATCCCATGAAATAAACGAACGGGATGTGAGAAACATAAAAAAAGGAGCGCATAATGGCTTTCGATATTGATATGATTAAAAATGTGTACCAGCGCATACCGGAACGTGTGGCCGCAGCGCGTAAAATTTTGAACCGTCCCATGACCCTGGCCGAAAAAATCCTTTATTCGCACCTGGCGGAAGGCACCCCAACCCGGGCTTACGAGCGAGGTAAGGACTATGTGGGTTTTAATCCGGACCGGGTCGCCATGCAGGACGCCACCGCTCAGATGGCTCTGCTGCAGTTTATGCTGGCCGGGAAGGATAAGGTGGCGGTGCCTTCCACGGTCCATTGCGACCATTTGATTACCGCCAAGCTGGGCGCGGAAAAGGACCTGGAAACGGCGGAAATTACCAACCGTGAGGTTTACGATTTTCTGGCGTCGGTTTCCACTAAATACGGCATCGGATTTTGGAAACCGGGCGCAGGCATCATACATCAGGTGGTGCTGGAGAATTACGCCTTCCCCGGCGGTATGATGATCGGGACGGATTCCCACACGCCCAACGCCGGCGGTTTGGGAATGGTGGCCATCGGTGTAGGCGGCGCCGACGCCGTGGACGTGATGGCCGGAATGCCCTGGGAACTGAAATTCCCCAAACTGATCGGCGTGAAACTGACAGGCAAATTAAACGGCTGGACCGCGCCTAAGGACATCATCCTGAAAGTGGCCGAGATTTTAACGGTAAAAGGCGGCACCGGCGCCATCATCGAATACTTTGGCCCCGGCGCACAGAGCCTTTCCTGCACCGGCAAGGGCACCATCTGCAACATGGGCGCGGAAGTGGGCGCCACCACTTCTACGTTTGGCTACGATCCCAAAATGTCCGCCTATCTACGGGCGACCAAGCGCGCGGACGTGGCCGACATGGCTGACGCCATTGCCGAACATCTGACCGGCGATCCGGAAGTTTACGCCGAACCGGAGAAATTCTTCGACCAGCTCATCGAAATCAATCTGGATGAACTGGAACCGCACCTGAACGGTCCCTTTACGCCGGATCTGGCGACGCCCATTTCCAAAATGAAAGAAGCGGTGGAAAAGAACGGCTGGCCCACCAACATGGAAGCCGGTCTGATCGGTTCCTGCACCAATTCTTCCTATGAAGATATTTCCCGGGCGGCCAGTATTGCCAAACAGGCGCTGGATAAAGGGCTCAAAGTAAAAGCGGACTTTCTGATAACACCCGGCTCCGAACAGGTACGCTACACCATTGAACGAGACGGCTTTATCGACATCTTTAAGAAGATCGGTGGCGTGGTGCTGGCCAACGCCTGCGGACCCTGTATCGGGCAGTGGGACCGACCCGGAGCGGAAGAACAAAAACCGAATTCCATCATTACTTCTTTTAACCGAAATTTTGCCAAACGTAACGACGGCAATCCCAACACGCACGCCTTTGTGGCTTCGCCGGAATTGGTCACAGCCATGGCAATAGCCGGAGATATGCGCTTTAACCCCTTAACCGATACGCTGGTCAACGAAGACGGGCAGGAAGTCAAACTGGACGAACCCCAGGGACTGGAACTGCCGCCCAAGGGATTTGAAGTGGGCGATCCCGGATATCTGCCGCCGGCGGAAGACGGAAGCAAGGTTGGAATTAAAGTGAAACCGGATTCGGAACGGTTGCAGCTGCTTACGCCTTTTGAACCGTGGGACGGCAAAAACATCACCGGTATGAAGGTACTGATCAAAGCCAAAGGGAAGTGCACCACCGACCATATTTCCATGGCCGGTCCGTGGCTGCGCTACCGCGGGCATCTGGACAATATTTCCAACAACCTGCTCACCGGCGCGGTCAATGCCTTTAACGGTAAAACCAATTCCGTTAAAAATCAATTAACCGGCGAATACGGTCCGGTGCCGGAAGTGCAGCGCGCGTACAAAGCGGCAGGCATTCCCACCATCGTCATCGGAGACGAGAACTACGGCGAAGGGTCTTCCCGCGAACACGCTGCCATGGAGCCGCGTCATCTGGGCGTGCGCGCGGTGCTGGTGCGCTCGTTCGCCCGCATCCATGAAACCAATCTAAAAAAACAGGGTATGCTGGCTTTAACATTTGCCGATCCGGCGGATTACGACAAAATACAGGAAGACGACACCATCGACATCGTGGATCTGGATCAGTTTGCTCCCGGCCGCCCGTTGACGCTGGTGGTCCATCATGCGGACGGAAGCGAAGATGTGATTAAAGCCAATCACACGTATAATCAGAATCAGATCGAATGGTTTAAGGCCGGTTCGGCGCTGAATTTGATCCGCCAGCAAAATCAAAAATAGCCCGCTTTAAATACTGAACACATCTGAAAATAACAGGGCCTTTGCAGAAAGTTGCAAAGGCCTTTTTTATTTGGGGTTTTGGTAAGTTAAAAACTTACAAGATAAGGAGAAAAACCCGTCATTTCATTTTAGATCCGAATCCTGGACCTCTTTTTTCATTAACCGGATAATGGCGGTTTCAATGATGGCGGCAATAAAAAGCAGCGGCAGAACATATTTTAAGAACAATCCCCAGTAAATTATAAATGAAACTTCGGGTGCGCTTGGGATATTCAGCATCCGGAGATTGTACTGAATGGCCATGGTAAACGTCAGAAACGCCGCAGGTAACTCTATAAGCGCCACAGGATTTATTAAGGAAGCATAATAAAAATGTCCCTTTAAAGTATGAAAAGAAACAACACCGATGTTCAATCCGGTCCACACGGCAAACAGAAACGGCAGGATCGGGATCATTCCGGAAAATAAATCAATCGTCAGAGAAAGCGTATTCAAAGAAAAAATAAACAGGAACATCACCGCCCCGGGCCATTTTTTATCGACCCATTTCTCGAGTTTTACGGCAATCCACAAAGGATAGGCCGTTAAAATTCGGACTTGACGGGCATAAGCCCAGGGCGCCAAAGCGTACCCGATTAAAAAGAACAAAATACTGATCAGAAAAATTTTTAAATCTATGATCTGTAATCCTTGAGTAATCGCTGTTAACATGTCACCTGCTTTCGGCCTTTTATTTATTCAGCGAACGCATCGCTTTTAATCCGTAAGCGCTTTCCGCTTCTATAACACCGTTAATGATGGACTGTTCCACCGTGGGTACCAGCATGGTCGCGACTAAATCCAGTGCAGCTTCCACCTTTTGGCTGGAAACAACAAACGTTACATCTCCATCATAGCTTGTGTGAGACGGCTCTACGCGCCGGGCTATACCGAAATGCGCTCTTTGTGCCAGGTAATGCGCTTGCTGTTTGGTTAAGATGGCGTTTGTCATCACTACAGAAAGTACCGTGTTTTCGGCCATACCGATTTGGGCTTTTTCCCAGCGTTTCCAGGAAGCTTCCGGTGCCAGAAAATTTCCCTGTTTGTCCACCGCACCGGCCAAAAGGTGTCCGTCTGTATTTAGAATATCCGCGGCCGCATTCACCACAGTCAGTACGGTCATTTTCAATGGGCCATATTCGTTGGAGGCGATTCCGATGCCGGACTTCATAGCAAAATTCATCCCCAGCCACTTACCGACCGAAGCGCCGGTACCTGCGCCAATATTTCCCTGAGCCCGATTATCGAACACAGTCTTCTCCAGAGCCTGGCGCCCGGCTTCGGCGTTGGGATATGCGTCCGGATCCCCCACATTTTTATCGAAAATAACCGCCGCCGGGACAATGGGTACCAATCCATAATCCGTGTAATAACCAATGCCTTTTTGCACCAATCCTTCCATGACGCCCTGAGCGCAACCCAACCCAAAAGCACTGCCGCCGGTTAACACCAGGGCATGAATATGGCTTATTTTCTTTTCCGGCGATAGTAACGCGATTTCCCTCGTACCCGGAGACGCGCCTTGAACCGCAACGGAGGCTATGTTTTCTTTTGGGGGTACAATGACCGTGCACCCCGTGCCGGCAGTGCTATCAGTGTAATGGCCAATTTTAAATTCGGATAACATGTTTTTCTCCCAGATGGAATATATTGCTTTTTCGATAAAGAAAACTTTTAAACCTTACCTCGATACAATTTGTGTCTTTTTCCATAGTTTTAACGCTACATTGGTAAAATCTAATACAAAACAGCGAGAGATGAAAGTAATCCATATATAATGCGG
>CAZJNP010000010.1:0-19777 GCA_964547355.1 uncultured Calditrichaceae bacterium | reverse complement strand
TACTCATACCGCGAACCGGTGAGAATGCGCCTTTGTGATCGTCCCAAAACCCCCGTTGTGATACATTGTTTAAATATGGTTTCATTTCATTCGGTTTTGATGTAACGGTAATTATTTATTTACAAGCTGCGTTTAATTTACAGGCGTGGAAGGAATACGGCGGTTATTTGAACCGTCCATAAACCATGCTTGGCAGGATGTCGTTCAACATCCTTAAGAGTACCACATCTTAAATCGTATTTTTTGTTTTATGAAGGGAACTTGGCTTCCGCAAATTTCTGCAGCGCCTTGGGTGCGAAGGCAGCCAGTAAAAAAGCAGTGGTAATAAACAGCCCGTTTAGGTCATTGTTTACCGGCCGGTATAACACGGTCAAGAGGCCAAACCCAATGCTTGCCCACAGGGCGATAAAACTCATCAGGCGCATGGACGACGGCTTTCCTAAATGATCCTCGAAAAAACCGGGCTTTTTGTAGTTTGACGTAGAAGCGCTGTTCATTCTATTCCTCCAAAAGCTAATCATTACGGTTCTATTCAATCCATGAATGTTGTTGTGCTTCCAGCAAGAACGGGATGGGGAAAAATATGTCTCCCAAAAACAAATCTTTTTCTTGGGAAATCCCATGCAAATGAAGTTACCTGGAATAGGATAACGCAAATTACATTGCATTAATGAAAAAAACAAACCTATTGCCAAAAACTTCAATGCTTTTTAACTTGCATCAAACGGTGTATATTTTTTGTTTTCTTGTCTTGTATTGTGTTTGGTTACGGCAGATCTAAAATTGATAGTGCAGATGTGTCCTAAAAGAGTAACGCAAAAGATATTTAGCGCAATTTTTGGTCGTTAATTCATTTATCTTTTTTTAAAAAAACCGGACGCCATGATGTCACAATCCAATGGCCGATGGATTACCATGTATCGGCGATATCCGGCGGTGTGGTATTTTCTCTTTTTTGCCCTCGGAATCTATCTGGGCTGGAGATTTCTTTTGTATTTCCGGTTTCCTGTTGTGTTGGCCGCCGTGATCGTTTTCTTCACGCTGATGCTGCTTGCGCACTTTTTTTTCAGGAAGCTGTTTCTTTTTATTGCCCTTACCTCCGTTGTTTTGTTAGGCCTCGCGCACATGTACACGGCGCTGGCTTTTTTTCCGTCAAACCATATCGCGACCTTTCCTTTAGACTCGGTGAAGGTGTGTACAGGCACCATTATTTCCGCTCAATACAGAGAAAACGGTAAAGACCGATATCTTTTAGAGCTTCAGTCCGTGCGTATTGGCGACCGAACGCGAAACGCGCAGGGCGTTATTCAACTGGTGCGCAGTAGATCGGGGTCGCGTCTGCATTTTGGCGATTGGGTCGAAGTCATGGCAAAGCCTGAGCCCTTTCCCTTACCGGCCAATCCCGGAATGTTCAATTACCGCCAATACATGAATTTACGCGGTGTTTTCGGAACCTGTTATTATTCGGATCAAAACCTCAAGGTTCTGGATCAAAATCGGGGCAGTTTCTGGCAAATGCGCGTGGTACAACCGATAAGCCGTTACATGCGAAGCCAAATCGAAACGTATTTTACGGGCGAAACCCGGGCGGTATTAAAGGCGTTACTGCTGGGACAGAGATATGATCTTCAAAAATCGGTCGTTGAGGCCTTTAAACGCAGCGGGATTGTGCATGTTCTGGCCATTTCCGGTTTGCATGTGGGATTTCTGTTGCTTCTATTCCTGATGATTTTCTCCCTGCTGCGCCTGCCTTACCCCTGGCAGGTCGGGCTTGCTCTGGTCTGTTTGTTTTTGTTTATTGCAGTGGTCGATTTCAAGCCCCCGGTGGTGCGGGCATTTCTTATGGCCGTATTATTATATCTGAATAAATTCTCCGAACGAAACGCATCCGGATTAAACATTTTAGCAGTCGCCGGATTGGTGATTCTGATATTTCAGCCGCAGCAATTACTGTGGCCGGATTTTCAGTTTTCTTTTGCTGCAGTGGCCGGAATTCTTTACGGTTATCTCAGATTAAACGCTTGGATACCCTTCATCAGCGGCGGAAGAAAAATATTTCGTTTGTTCAATAAATGGGTGCGTGATCCTTTTCTGGTTTCGGCCGCGGCGGTAATGGCAACCATTCCATTTACCTGGCACTATTATGGCACGCTACAAATCGGCGCGCTGGTGATCAACATTCTTGTTATCCCGTTGATGGGGCTGATGGTGATCCTTGGTTTTCTTTTCATTCTTTTAGCCTGGACCCATCTTCCATTTCTGGGCGGAATGGCGCTGGCCATGGACTGGTATTACGGACAAATTTTGTCGCTGATTCAAAAATTCGCCGCGTTAAGTTGGGTGCAGCTTTCTTTGCCGTTTCCCTCATGGATCCAACTGCTTTTACTAGTTTTATTGCTACTGTCGCTATTGAATATGAGCTCAAAGAAGAGTATTGCGATTACCATGGTGTTTCTTTTTGCTTTTATACTCACTTTTGTGGCGCGTCCGCAGGACGGCAAAATGCGTATTGTTTTTGTAAATGTGGGCCAGGGAGACGCGGCGATGGTCCGCTTTCCAAACGGTAAGGTGCTGGTGATCGACGGTGGAGACCTGCGCCCGCAGATGGACGCAGGGGAGCGGTTCGTGCTGCCGGTATTGCGATATTACGGCATTGACCACATAAATTATCTGCTCGGCACGCATGGTCACAGCGACCATATCGGCGGGTTCCTGACCCTCCTTCGGCAGATGAAAGTGGACACGTTGTTGTTGTCGCCTTACAAGATGAATACAAAACTATATGCCGGTCTGCTGGAATTAGCGGCAGAAAGAGGTGTTCCTGTGCGCTGGCTGAAAAGAGGCGCGCAAATTTTCATCGATCCACAAACGCGAGTTTATGTGCTGCATCCTTTTGGGAAATATGTGCAGACCGATGATTTTCACGGGGCAGAAGTGAATAACAGCTCCGTAGTGCTTAAGATTGTCTACGGGAAATGTTCGTTTTTATTCACTGGCGACCTGGAAAAAACGGCCGAACCGGCGCTGGAAACGTACGGCCGTTTCCTAAAAGCGGATGTTTTGAAGGTCGGTCATCATGGTAGTATTACGTCCAGTTCCGTATCGTTTCTGAACTGGGTCAGGCCTTCCATTTCCGTTGTTTCCGTGGGAAGGAAGAATCGCTATTTTCATCCCAGCAAAAAGACCATGCGCAGGCTGCGCCGGTATCGTGCCAGACCTTTGCGTACCGACCATTTCGGAGCGGTGGTCTTTGAATGCGACGGCGAAACCTTACGCTTTGTCAACTGGAGAAAATAGGTTTTTACTATCGGGATGCTCTAACCAATAGGACATAAAAAAAAGGGAAGCTTCAAAAGCTTCCCTTTGTTAACAGCGGTCCGGACGAGACTCGAACTCGCAACTTCCTGCGTGACAGGCAGGTGCTCTAACCAATTGAACTACCGGACCAAAGTATTTTTTTAAATTTCCCAATTGAGTTGCCAAATATAATAACAAGATTGGTACCTGTCAACCGAATGGCTGTATTTTGTACGATTATTCTTTACTTTTTGTTTAAAGTTAAACCAATCTATAATACCGCCGAAATATACTACAAAGGAATTTGTTTATAAATAGGAAAAATTAAATCATATGCTCACACGTAAAGAAAAAATAAACCGCCTGATTCAGTTTGGGGTGGAAATAAGCCAGATCGCCGACCTGGATTTGATGCTGGAGAAAATCCTCAGCGAAGCCCGATCTCTATTGCATGCGGACGCGGGTTCCATCTACATTAAAGAAGGGGATATGCTCAACTTCAGCTTTGCCCAAAACGAAACCCTGCAAAAAAAACTTCCCCCGGACAAGAAGCTGATTTATACAACGTTTAAAATGCCCATTAACAATAATTCCATCGCCGGATTTGTGGCCAACAACGGTTCCACTTTGAACATTCCGGACGCGTACAAAATATCTTCTGCTTTACCGTTTCATTTTGACAGCAGTTACGACAAGATATCCGGTTACCGGACGCAGTCCATGCTTACCTTGCCGATGAAAAATAGTCGTGGAGAAATTATCGGTGTCTTGCAATTAATTAACGCTCAAAATGACCGGGGCGAAATCGTAGCCTTTCAGGAAGAAGATGAACCGCTGGTAAAGCATCTGGCCATTTACGCGGCAAACGGGATCGAACGGGCCCAGATGACCCGTACCACCATTATGCGTATGATTCGCATGGCCGAACTTCGCGACCCGAAGGAGACCGGTCCTCATGTCAACCGGGTGGCTTCTTATGCCGTAGAAATATTTGAAGCTTATGCCAAGAAAAAAAATATGGATCAAAAGGAAATCGATAAAAAGCGTGATAGCTTGCGCTTGGCGGCCATGCTGCACGATGTGGGTAAGGTGGCCATTTCCGATGTGATTCTGAAAAAGCCCGGGCGTTTCACCGACGATGAATTCGAAATCATGAAGCAGCATACGATTTTAGGCGCACAGCTTTTCAATGACGCCCGTTCTGAATTTGACGAATTTTCCGCAGAAGTAGCACTCAACCACCATGAAAAATGGGACGGCACCGGTTATCCGGGTTTTGTGGATATCAATACTGGAGAACCTTTGCCGGGATACGAAGATGCTCACGGCAGGCCACGGGGTAAAAAGGGCGAGGAAATTCCATTATTTGGCCGGATTGTGGCTCTGGCCGACGTCTTCGACGCGCTCAGCTCCAAACGCGTTTACAAGGACGCCTGGGAAGAAGACGCGGTTTTATCAACCATTGAGCAGAACAGAGGAAAACATTTTGACCCGGAGTTGGTGGACATTTTCTTTGAAATCATAGATGTTATCCGGGCCATTGCCAAACGCTATCCCGATCCGGAGTGATTTTCCATTACTGTTTTAGTCTGTAAGCAACCACGCGATGATCGAAGAATGTGGGCACCAGGATCAGAGATTGCGCCGGGATAAAACCAAGGTCTGCGGCGTTCATTTTTTGGGCGCCGGTGTCGAGCAGTGTTACCATTTTCCCGTTTTTTTTCACGTATTCGGTTTTACCCTGCCAGTGGGAAATAACGAAATCGCCGTTTCCCAGCCGTATCAGTCCATCGATGCCGTGTCCCACCCTGGCAATCACTTTGATCTCTTTTGTACGGATGTTGACCGACTTGATCGTTCCGTCTCCGGAATTTCCGACATAGAGTGTGCCGCGGTAAAAACAGAGACCGTTCGGATTCTTAATCTCTTTACCGGTGAGCCAGGGCCGGAGCTCTTTCCCGTCGTACCGGTAAATAGCGCTGCTCTTGCTGGACATATCCGAAACATAAACCATGCCCTGTTCGTCCACGGCCACGTCGTTCAGAAAATGCGCTTTGGGAGCAGGGATTGTTTTTTCGATTTTTCCCTGCTTAATTGAAATAATCCGCAAACGGTCGATGTCAGAGACATAGAGCTTATCGTTAAACACCGCCATGCCCTTCGGGGCGTCCAATCCGGTGATCCATTTTAGGGCAAGAATTTTTCCCTTTGGCGAGACTCTGGAAATAAACCCTTTGCCATTTTTTTCCGTGGGTTTTCCGTTAATATTGGAAACATAAAGCGTATGATTTTTCGCGTCGTAATACACGGATTCCGGCACCCGAAAGACCGGATTGCTGGACCATACGGAAGCTAATTGCTGACATTGCGATTGGGAAAAAAGCAGTGCCATAAAAACAACGAAAAAAACGATAGACCGTGGGTTCATAATATTTCCCCTTTATTCACCATAATGTTTTGATAAAATGCGGTAAATTGTGGCCAGATAGTCCAGAATTCGCTTTTATCCTTAGAGTTTTTTGTTTATATTAAAACGATTATATACCAAATTCAAACAGATTGTGTTTTTGGTTAATAAAACCGGCGCAACTCTAACTAATAACGCCGGAAAAATTTAAAGTCAATGGCTTAAATCAGACAAGAACAAAATTCTATAGATGAACTTATTTGCGAATTCAGTTGTACAGGAACGGGTAAAGAATTTTTTTGTCCATACCATTCAAAACGATCGCTTAGCGCACGCGTATATTTTTTACGGACCGGAAGGACGTGGCAAAGAAGCGTTTGCTTTTGAACTTGCCAAAACACTCAATTGCAACGATCCGGACACCCGGCCCTGCAATCAGTGCCCTTCTTGTGTTAAAATCAACAAACGCAGTCATCCAGACATTAAATATATTTTTCCACTGTCTAAACAAACGAATGCCGATAAAATCACGGACATTGTCAAGAAGAAGGCACACAATCCTTACCTGCCGGTGGATATTTCCGGCCATAAAAATATTCCTATTGAAACCATCCGCGAGCTGAAAAACGAATCCCGCTACGGTGCGTTTGAGGCCCGGCACCGGGTTTTTATTATCGAAGGGGCGGAATTTCTTTCCAGGGAAGCGGCCAACTCTTTTCTGAAATTATTGGAAGAGCCGCCGGACGATTTACTGATCATTTTGATCACCAGTGACTATCACCATTTGCTGGACACCATCCGCTCGCGTTGCCAGCCGGTGTACTTTCCGGAGTTTTCCGCAGAGCAGATTAAGCAGATTGTGTCAAACTACGAACAAACTCCCCAGAATCTGGAAGCGTTGATCCATGCAGCACAGGGAAACATAAAAAAGATTTTCACTATTCTGCACAGCGATTACGAGCAACGTCAGGAAATGGTGTACCATTTCATGAAAGCCGTGGCGGCGGATGATTTGCTTCAGGTGAATGATTTTATTGACACCTTGACCCAGAAGCGTGATAAAAATTACATTATTGATTTTTTGGACCTGATCGTTCTTTGGTTGCAGGACGCATTTCATTATTTAATTACTCAGGATGCGCAGTCACTTTCTAATGTTGATCTTTCATCCCGGGTGATCAAGTTTGCAGAATATTTCGCAGCTTCTGATCTGGGGCGTGTGATTGAGCTTGTAGTTACCGCTCGTGATCATATCAAGTGGAACGCCCATCCGGCACTGACACTGATGAGATTAGCCATTGAAATGCATGAAAATTTGGTTGTGGACATGTCGGTGAAGGAGGCGGTATGACACCGGAAATTGTGGAAATTCTTTTTAAAGGAAATAAACGGGTGCCCTATTTTAATCCTAAAGAAATCAAGGTAAAACCGGGCGACTGGGTGATTGTAGAAGCCGAAAAGGGAATTGATTTGGGGCAGGTGAATAAAGTGGGGCGGTTAGTGGCTCTGTTTGAAATCAAGGGCGAGCCCAAAAATATTATCCGCAGAGCAGTGGATGAAGACCTGGCCAAGCTGGAAGAAAACCGGCGCGAAGAAGCGTTGGCGTTTACGGTGGCCAGGGAAAAGATAAAAAAACACAATTTAAATATGAAGCTGGTGGATGTGGAATACCAGTTCGACCGCAACAAGCTCACCTTCTATTTTACCAGCGATCAGCGGGTGGATTTCCGGCAATTGGTGCGAGACCTGGCCAGCAAATACAGAACACGTATCGAATTGCGACAGATCGGGGTACGAGACGAAGCCAGACGGCTTGGCGGTCTGGGAGTATGCGGCAAGCCGCTTTGTTGCACCACCTTTTTAAACGACTTTGAACCCATTTCCACCCAATATGCCAAGGATCAGCACCTGCCCTTGAATACCTGCAAATTAACCGGCGTGTGCGGACGGCTGAAATGCTGTCTGCTGTTCGAAGAAGAGTTTTATTCCGAATGCGCCAAGAAATTTCCTCCCCTCGAGAGCAAGGTGAAAACGGACAAAGGTGTGGCCATTGTCGATAAGGTAGATATCTTCAAAGACGTGATCTATGTGCGTTTTCCGAATGACGATTTCCCTGAACCGATTCCTTTAAGCAAAATACGAACTACTTCCTGACCGAAACCAGAGGACTTCAAATGAAGATATACGATGTGGCAATCATCGGGGGAGGCATTGTGGGAATGGCTGCTGCCATGGCTCTTTCCGAAAACAGCCGCTTAAAAATTGTAGTGATCGAAGCCGAAGCGGGTCTGGCAAAACACCAGACCGGCAACAACAGTGGTGTGATTCATTCCGGCCTGTATTACAAACCGGGCTCCCTGAAAGCCCGCAATTGCGTGCAAGGTCGTGAGGCGTTGTATCGTTTTTGCGAACAGCATAATATTGCCCATGAGCGCTGCGGTAAGGTGGTGGTGGCCACCCGTCAGGATGAAATTCCCAATCTGGATGAACTGGAGCGGCGCGGCCAGGCGAACGGGTTAAAGGGCTTAAAACGGCTTACCCCGGAGGAAATTAAAGAATACGAACCACACGTGAACGGCATCGACGGTCTGTTGGTTCCGGAAACCGGAATTGTGGATTACCGCGAAGTCACGGAAGCTTACGCCGCCCAGGTGAAAAACGCGGGAAACGACATTTTGCTGGATACCCGGTTCTTGCGACTGATCAAAAATCAAACCGTGTTGGTTCTTGAAACCAATAAAAATCCGATTCATGCTAAAAATCTGATTAATTGCGCCGGCCTGTATTCGGATCGTGTGGCAAAACAATGCGGCATTGATCCAAAATTGAAAATCGTCCCCTTTCGCGGCGAGTATTACGAGATCAAGTCCGAAAAACACCACCTGGTGAACAATCTCATCTATCCCGTGCCCGACCCGTCTTTCCCTTTTTTGGGCGTGCATTTTACCCGCATGATTCACGGCGGAGTGGAAGCCGGGCCGAACGCGGTTTTGGCCTTTAAGCGGGAAGGTTACACCAAGTTCAGCTTTTCGCTAAAAGATACGGCGGAAACGTTCACCTACCCGGGATTTCTCCGTCTGGCCGGTAAGTTTATGCGCACCGGTCTGGGCGAATTTTACCGCTCCTTTTCCAAAAAAGCTTTTGTCAAAGCACTGCAGCGCCTGATTCCCGAAATCACCTTAGACGATATTGTACCGGGAGGAGCCGGTGTTCGCGCCCAGGCTCTGGAAAAAAACGGCGCCCTGGTAGACGACTTTCGAATCATTGAAGCTGAGCATATGGTTCATGTGCTCAACGCGCCCTCTCCGGCGGCCACCGCTTCCATCAGCATTGGTCAGCAAATTGCGGCATTGGCTTTAAAAAATTTTCAATAACAATAAACATGATGCATGGCTATGTAATTATTTAATCAAAATATTGATACGCGCGTCCTTGCCGGAACAACCTTTCTTGATTTTAAATGTACATATTTCTACATTAAAAGGGTCTTTTCCGAGCATGCGAATCTTAGGAGTTCTTAAATGAAAAATATTTTTCTCTTTCTTATTTTCCCGGTTCTGTTACTCGCCCAGGATCATTTACTGATTACGGAAGTTTATGTCCCTCCGGAAAGCGAAAGCCGAACCGCTTATATTGAGATCTACAATCCTACCGAAGAGACGGTGGACCTTTCCAACTACTATCTGGCTAATTACAACACTTATTTTCAGATGGTCAACAATCAGTATTCCAGCAATACGATTCATTTTTTGGGACGTTTTCCTTCCTTGGCGCAGCCTTTGGCACCCCAAAAAACAATCGTGGTGGCACTGGACGGGGCGGCCTATCGAAGCGAATTTAATAAAGGAGCCGATTATGAAATCGCCGGTACCGATAGCTGGACGAAAACGTTAACGCCCCTTTATGTAGGCAGCAATCCCACGTTGGAATTTACCCGTGGAATGGTTGTTTTATTTTACTGGGACGGCAGCAGCGATTTGGTGCAGGATGTGGATTACCTTCCCTGGGGGCTGATCTTATTCAGCTCTTACTGGATGGACAAAACCGGCGTCTCCATTGACGGCCCGGATGATGATACTACCCCATCCACCTATCAGAACGATTTGGCCGTCTCACAGCAAAAAGCACTTCAGGCGCCAACGGACGGATTGAGCCTGCAAAGAAAGGGCATTTCAGAAATCGGCGAAGCTTCCAGCGGCGGCAACGGTATTACCGGCCATAATGAATCCACCGAGGACTGGACGCAGAGTTTTGCTGCAGTTACACCTTCTCCGGGCGCATTTAGCGAGTTTCCCGGCGACGGCACCGGCTCTGCCTGGGTAGAACCGGATACGGTGGACGTGGATGTGCAAACTGATTTAACCGTTCACGTTCAGGGAACCGCCGATTATGTGCTGGCGTCGGTGCGCGTGATCGTGCCCGCGGGCCTTTCTTGGTCTCGTACATCCGGCGATGTTCAGCTCAACGGAGACGCCTTTCAGAATGCCACATACTCAGTGGCAGGCGATACCATAACCATTAGCAACGCCCAAGTGACCGACCAGCAAACCGGAACAATTCTAATAAAAAACACAACCACGCCTGCTTCCGGCGGCTGGTATTCGATCGCCGTATTTACTGCCATTGACGGCGGAAATCTCACCCCGATTAACATCTTCCCGTCGCTGTTTATTTACCAGCCGTTGTCTATCGCTCAGATACAAGATAACGAAGCGGAGTATGAAGGAAAAACTGTAACCATTACCGCAGTGGTGGCGATTGGCGTAAACGTTACCCGCACCGACCGCACGGATGCATATGTTCAGGATGCGTCGGGTCGTGGAATTAATCTTAGCGACGTAGATACTAATTATCCCGAACTTGTGCGCGGAAATGAGGTGGAAATCACCGGCGAAGTGCACGACTATGTGGACAATAACGGCGACGTGACCACTCAAATTCAGAATTTCACGCTACGATTAATTTCCACAGGGAACCCGATCCCGAATGTGCCTTTTCTATCCACGCTGGAAGCCGGTGACATTTCCCTTGAAGGAACCATGATCGAGACCGCCGGAGTAATCAAAGATATAGCATCCGGCATCGGTGGCGGAACAAACATTACCATCGACGACGGCAGCGGCGCTCTTCAGATACGCATCTGGGACACCAGCGGGTTAGACCTGTCCGGTTTTAGCACAGGCGACACCATCGGCGTATTCGGAATTATCGACACGTATCGCGGTAGCGCCCAGCTATTAGTAGGATATCAGGAAGATATTTTCCATACCTCTCTGGCCAGAAACTCGGATGGGCAGGGACAGGTTACGGTACAACCGGACAGTGTGGGACTGGGGGAAACGGTTTCGCTGGAATTCGAGCTTTCCGTTCAGCCGGAAGATACGCTGACAAAAATTCAACTAACGGTTCCTTCCGAATGGCAATGGGCCGGTCAGAGCAGTGATGTGGAGCTCTACGGCGCCTTCCTGAACGGTCAGGCGGAAATTTCGGAGCGCGATATTATTTTATCCGGCTTTGAACTGACATCCGACGAGAGCGGCAAGATCACCCTGCTTAACCTTACCAGTCCGGATGTGGATACCGCTTCCGTGTTTCAATTTCGCACCGCCGGTACAAACGGTAAGCTAAAACCCATTGAGGTGTCACCGGTCGTTCTGGTGGGCAAGGGTACGGCCCTGCCGGTCATTCCCATTGAACAGGCCCGTCAGCAAACCGTAGGCAGTTCCATTGTCATTAAAGGCGTGATTACCATCGGGGCGGGCGTTTTGCGTACCAATTTTACCGACGCCTACATTCAGGACGCCTCCGGATACGGTATCAATATTTACAAGCCCGGCGCTCTGGATGGTTTGATAAAACGGGGCAATTTGGTTGTTTTATCCGGAAAATTGGATGAGTACCAGGGCAAAAAGGAAATCGTCAATTACACCGCCACGCTTCTTAAGACCAATGTGGAGATTCCGGCTGTGCGTATGTTAAGCACGCAGGAAGCCTCCGGCACCGGCTTTGAAGGCAGTTATGTGCAGGTACTTGGTGAGATCGATGAAATATCTTATTCCGGCGGAGGCACGAATATCGTGCTGGACGACGGAACCGGCGCCGTAACCGTACGCGTTTGGGATACGGCAAATCTTGACGTAACCGGATTCGCCAAAGGCGAATATGTGGTGGTTCGGGGCGTGGTCAGCATATATAATAACGCGGGTCAGATTCTACTGGGCTACCAGGACGATATTTACCGTCCGCAGTACGAAGGCGTACCGACCTTTCTTAAGGTTGACAATAAACCCTTTGTTCCTGATTACGGTGAAGAAATTAATATCGAATACAGCGCGGGAGCGCAGAACTCGCAGGTGGTATTGCGCATATTCGATTTGAGTGGCCGGCTGGTAACCACATTGATGAACGGAAAGGGCATGCCGTTTACCGTGACCACGCAATGGGATGGCAAAGACATACTGGGCGAATGGGTGCCAGTGGGTACGTATATTTGCCACCTGGAGGTTATCAATACCGACACAGGTAAGCGCACCACCAAAATGGCGCCGATTGTGGTAGGTACCGTGCTGAAGTAAAAAATCAAAGTTTGTATCAATGGGTTCACTCTAAAAGGTTAAATCCAAGGATGTCACGAATGATCACGAACCATTATTCATCGATTCAAATGTTTTGAATTTAATTCAATTCTTGTGGTTCGAGGTTATAAAACGTAAGAGCACTAATAATAATAAATTGAGGTAAACCGGTACAGTTAACAGATTGTTGCCTTAACGATCAAGGCCAAGTTTAAGGGAAGTGAAATGAAGAAAAAAACGGTTTTACTAATAATATTTTTGGGCTTACAGGGTTTGTATGCCGGTCTGTTTGACGGCCGGTACCCCTCGGCGCGCGCCACGGCTATGAGCGACGCCTACGTGGCGGTAACCGGCGATGTCTGGTCCACCTACTACAACCCGGCTGGACTGGCGCGGCTGCATTCATATCAGGTGGCAAGCGCCGCCCAGAGGCCTTTTAATCGTACGTTTTTCAACAACGCCTTTTTCGGCGCGGCCGCGCCTTTGCCCGGAGCCTTTGGCACCTTTGCCGTTGCGTTTGAAACCTTCGGTGTAACGTATAACGGTAATAACTTGTCGGATGAAATCACTCTAACCATGTCACATGGGTTTTATCTGATGCAGGACATTCATTCTTCCCTGGCTTTCGGTTATAATTTAAAATATTATCACTGGACGCTGGGGCAGTCGGTGGGCGGCCTGGATCTGGGATCTGGCAACGCGTTTGGCGTGGATGCAGGATTACAGGCCTCAGTATACGAGCGCACGTTCGTGGGCGTTTACGTTTACAATTTAAACGCCCCCACCATGGGCAGTTCGACCAAGCATGATCTGCCGCAAAGAATTGTGGTCGGCGCGGCATATATCCCGGTAACAGGAATTACCACTTCCATCGCATTTGATAAAACCATTGGATTTGATACCCAGTTGCAGGGCGGATTTGAATTTTTACCGGTGCGCTGGCTGGCGCTGCGGCTGGGCGCCAGTACGGAACCCAACCGTTTCACCGCCGGGATCGGAATCAATTACCGGGGCGTTCATCTGGATTATTCGTTCCAAACGCATCCGGTTCTGCCGGAAACCCATAAATTTTCTTTAATGTATCAGTTCGGGAAATGAGTCCATTGAAAACATTGCTTAAAAAAATCCAACAATCGCTATTTCTGATTTTACTTTTTGTTCATCTTCTGTCCGCACAGGAGCAGGGCGTTTATTCATCAGACAACCAGCTAAATATTAACCATGCAACGCTGGAAGAAATCAGTCAATTGCCCATCGCAAAAGAACTGGCCGTAAAACTTTACGAACACATCACCTACCGCGGATACTTCCGCAGTGTGTACGAGCTGAGTAAAATTCCCGGTATGACCCGGCAGGATTTTGAAAGAATCAAACCATTAATCAAGATTGAACCCTTTCCACCGTTGTCCAGCGTGCAGGAGAAGATAGAACAAATTTACTATTTGCTGGACCGCTGGAGTTCCTCTGAAGGCGTGAATGATGCGTTTGTCGATTTGTGGATCGAAAAAGCGCTGGACCCGATCAATGTGAATGAAGCCGGTTATGACGAACTGGTCAATTTGCAGAATGTTTCGCCTGTGGATGCGGTCGCCATTCTCAAATACCGCAAACAGGTGCATTGGTTGCGTAGCGCCAGAGACTTGCGTCGTACGCCGGGTTTGTCCAACTATGCCTACCGCTCGGCACGCTATTTTCTGAATTACAAAGACGAAGGCCAGGTCGGCTGGCACGGCAATCTGCTTATGCGGATGGATAATACGCCTTTTATGGCCAATGCCGGCGATCAAACCCAGGAAGCCAGTGTAACGGCGATTTCCTCCGCGTTATCTACCGGTTACAATTTGCTGCCAAACGTGTATTACAAATCACGTATTTCCTACGGGCCTAATTTAAAAGCTGGCGTTTCTTACACCCGCAATATTAACGAACCGAATCATTATTATATAACGGATCCGGTGCATATTCCCGAAATGAAATTTTACCTCGGCATCGAAAACCAGGAATTTGCCGGAGTCAAACTGCGCAAATTATATTTTGGTAATTACAGCCTGGCATTCGGGCAGGGCGTGGTGATGGAGAATACAGATTTCTTCACGCCGCGCAAATCCGGTTACGGATTTCGCAAAAGGTTCCGCGGCGTATCCGGCGACAATTCCCGCACCAGGGAATTTACCCTGCGCGGTATCGCCGCCCAGGCTGATTATAAGAATTTGAGCGCTATTGGATTTATTTCTTACGATTCCAGAGATGCCATTCTCAACCGCAAACCGTCCGGTTCTGATTCTACGCTGGGATTTAATCAGCTCATTGTTTTAGGCCAGCGTTTTCCCTATGCTCTGGACGATTCCTTACGCAGCGCGGACAAGCTGAACTTGAGCTGGCTGAACAGCGTCAATGAGCTGACATACGGCAGTCACGTGCAGTACGATTTTCAACCGGGAACGTTTATCGGCTTCAGTTATTACGAGAGTTCTTATGACCGACCTCTGGAACCGGACCCGTACGAAATTGTCGGCCAGGACGCCAACGGAAATGAAAACTGGGATCGCCGGCGTGTGACCGCAGACGCCGAGATCGTCCAGAGTTATGGCGGCGCCATCGCCAGAGGCACCAACTGGCTATGGAAAGATGCCAAATCGTTTCGCCGGGTTTACGGGTTTGATTTTCAGGCCGTGTACAAGAACATTGTCCTGCAGGGAGAATACGGCGAACTGGACAAAGGCGGCAGTTTCTACAAATTAGGAGACGATCCCAAGGCGTTGGTCGTTTCTGCCTATTTGCAGTATCCCACCTTTAACGTACTCGGCCTGTACCGCAATTATGATCTGGGTTATGATAATCCTTACCAGCGTTCGTTCTCCAACAGCCGGCGCTATAAAGGCACCATTTACGAAGACTATTATTACCTGCAATCGGTGCTTTACGGACAGTTGTATCAGAACAATCCCCAGCCCCAGGCCGAAGAAGGTTTCTATCTGAGCACTTACTACCAGTTAAACCGCAAAATCACATCCCGTGTGGAATACGACAGCTGGATGCGGAAATCCGACGCCGCCAAGCAGTATCGTCTGGTTGGCACCGTTAACTATCGTCCGGTTTTCCCGGTAACCATTCAATTACGTCAGAAATGGCAGGCGCGCGAAGAGCAAAACGATCTGACCAGCAACCTGTTCTATAAAAATCTGGAATTTCGGGGACGCCTGCGCCTGCGGCTTTCCGGCTACGACCGGCTGGATCTGATGTATGCCGCTTCCAAGCTTGTCGTGCATCCCAGACCTAGGGTGTTTGGCGATATCGTGCTGGACGGTGAAGCCATCACCGCCAACTACATCCACAATTTTAATAAAAATTTGAAGGTAAGCGGCATGCTTTCCTACTACAAAGGATTTCTGTGGAATTTTGAGGACACCCAATTCGTGGTTATGGACAGCCAGAGAGGCGCTCTACGCTATTGGATTTCTCTGTACACGCGCTTAAATCATAATTTATCCATGCGCATGAAATATACGGCCGAGCATCACAAACCCGTTTCTAACGTAGCATTCGAGCCGTGGGAGAGTATTCTCGTCGCCAATCCGGATAAGAAATTCTCAGCCGAGTGGCTGCGCAATTACAGCAGTCTGTATTTTGTTGAACTTAATTACAATTTTTAAATATGAGGATGCGAATGAAAATCCTGATCAACTTTTGTGTCATAATACTTTTAAGCGGAAGCGTTTTTGCCCAGCGCGCCGATCTGAATCAATTCATTATGAATTACGGACAAAGCTACGATTTTGTCAGCGCGCGCTCTCTTGGCATGGCAGGAAGCGGCCTGGCCGGCGGACAGAACTACGATGCCCTGATGCTCAACCCTGCGTTGCTGAGCAACGGCAGCGGACTTCTCTCTTTCGCCGGTGGAATCTGGCTGAATAAAACGATCGAAGACAGGGCCTACCCTTATTACGATTCTTTTGTGGGATTTCAAGACTACGGCAGTTACGCCTATAACGCCTACTGGAAACAGAACGGTTGGGTTACGTTGCAATTTAATCTGCCTGAGAATATTTTTCCGGGCCTTAGCTTTGGGTTTGGCTATGTGCCTTTTCGCAGCTTTGAATATGATTACCAGGAAGAGGTTCGAGATCCGGTAAATAAGAGCGACCGTCTGCTCGGCTACAACACCCTCGCACAAACCGGAAAGCTGAGCGCGATTCCCATTGCCGTGGCATATCGGATATTTAAGTCGCTTTATCTGGGTGGACAGGTGAGCTTTTTAAACGGTACTCTGGAATATAAAAAGCTTATCAATCCTAAGGCCTCAGAGTACCAGCAGAACGCCCTTTATTCGGTTACCGAAAAAGAACTCGCCACGGTTCCCGTGGTCGTGGATTTTGGTTTTATTTACGTCTTAAACCAGCGGTTAACAGTGGGCGGAAACGTTCAACTGCCGTATTCGCTGGAATTTGACCAAACGGTGCACGACATGCTGGCAGATTCTGTTTCATCTGGCGTCAGCGAAACGCTGGATTACCCGCTGACGGTAGGTGCCGGCATCGAGTATAAATTTGAAAATGTACTGGCCGCAAAAATCAATGTGGATTTTAACTATCGGTTCTGGAGCGCGTTTAAAGTAAACGGCGTAACACCAAACACATTTAACGACACGTACCAGGTTAAACTGGGCGTAGAACATTTGTTTTTTGATAACGTGCCTTTGCGGGCTGGCTTCCTGTACGAGACGTTGCCCCAGAGCGCCAGTTTTACCCGTTCTGTACTGACCGTTGGGAGCGGTTTTGAAACGCGTGGGGTACGTATTAATATTGCGGGCGGAGTATCGAATTTCGAGTATTACCAGGACGACCTGTTCCCGGAAGAATTGTACGGGTTGGAAAACCGCTCCGATCCTGATCGGATACGCGTTACCAATTTTTACGTCCGTTTGGATGTAAATTATGCACTTACGTTAAAGTAAATAAAAAAACCATCACAGGATGGTAGAAAATTATCCCGGCAAACGGAAAATTATAATATATGAATGAAAAGAATATGTTCCGAAAACTTACGTTTTTTTTACTGATTATTTTGTTCTCACGTGTGATAGCTGTTGGTGCCAACGAAAGTACGCTGATTAAAGTTCATCTTTTTTACACCAACGACTTGCGAGGCGGGATCGAAGAGCAGAAAGCCTCCTATCTCAATCCGCAATTTCCGCCGGTTCTGGGCGGAGGGGCTTCGGCCGCCACCATCATTAAAGCCGTCCGGAAAGCAGCTGCGGAAAAAGGGGATATCGTTTTGCTGGCGGACGGCGGCGATTTTTTCGAAGGCCCTCCGGCCCTGGGCAGAAATTCCCGCGGCGCCGCCATTGTGGAATATATGAACGCCGTCGGATACGACGCCCTTGTTCCTGGCATCAACGATTTTAAATACGGAACCGCCAATCTGTTACGCCTGGCCGAACAGGCCGGGTTCCCGTTTGTGGCGGCAAATCTGTTCAACAGTAACAATTTATCCCATTTCAGTCAGATTGCGCCGTACGTCCTGATCGAAAAGCGCGGCCTGAAGATTGGACTGTTCGGTGTTGTGTCCAAATCCGCTGAAGTAAACAACGATTCCGCTGCCGTGGCCGAAGTTGTTTTTGGCCCGGAGATAGAATCTGCTCGCAAGGCTGTGGCGGCGCTTCAATCGCAGGGCGCCGATCTGATCATCGCCCTGGCGCATCTGGGGCTGCCCTATGATCCGCAGGAAGGGTATCAGGTGCTCAGCCAGATGGACGCCCAGAACCTGACCAAAGAGTCCTATGTCAACGCCATGGAACTGGCCCACTATGTTCCCGGCATCGATGTGATTGTCTCCGGGAAAGCGCGGCGCGGCTACAATACGCCCTGGGAAGATCCTGTGCATCATACGATCTGCGTGCAAAACTATGCTAATGGCGGGAATTTAGGGTTGCTGACTCTGAATATTGATCTGGAAACGCGCTCTATCTTTAGTTATGAATTACCATCCGTGGACGGTGGGTTACTCCTGCTGACAGAAGATGAGTTCTGGCCGGATGCTGAGGTGGAAGCCGTCATTCGTCAATTACAACAAAAATACGCCCCTGAGTTCGACGAAATTATCGGCGTCACGCGCACAACGCTTTACCGTAGCTCTCAGGGAGAATCGCCCATGTCCAACTTGATGTGCGACGCCATGGTGGAAGCAAGCGGGGCGGATTTTGCATTCAATAACTTTGTCAGTATGAGGCGGGATATTCCCATTGGACCGATTACTCCCAGAGATATTTCGCAGGTATTCCCTTTTGGCAACCAGATTGCCGTGATCACCATGAAGGGCGCGTTGCTAAAAAAATTACTGGAAGCAAGCGTTGAAAACGGTTATTCCGGGATGGCGATAGGTGGCGGGCAGGTGGTGTACGACCCTCAGCGCCCGGACGGCAACAAGATTATCGAGTTCCTGGTACAAGGCAAACCTCTGGATGAAGACGCCACCTACAAAGTAGCCACCACCGAATACCTGGCCGAAGGGAATTACGGCATGACGCCGCTGGCTTTTTTACCGGAAGACCGCTTTACATGGACGGGCACAACGGTACGGGACGCGGTGGTTCAATTTGTTAAAAAACATTCGCCGCTTCAAATCATGGAGGATGGTCGGTGGGTAAGAAAATAAAAAAACGGCTTTTCCATTTTAATCCTTGACCCGCAAATTCCTTTTCGCAAGGACCGATGATTAAAACAGAAAAGCCTTAAATCTAATCCAGGAGGATTAGAAAAGAACATCATCCTTGATACGAATTCCTTTGAAAATCATCCACAATGCGATGATTCCTATCTGAGAAAAAATATAAACTAATTCCATAACTAATGCTTTATGTAAAGGCTCCTTAAGGTTGTCCAGCGATCAATATAATGACGCAGGTTCTTTATTTTAATCGGTTCCGGTAAAAATTCCGTGAGATTATCAAACATATGCTGATGGAATACTTGTTCTTCCATCAACGAGCGACTGCCAATAAAAATGACCGGTATTTTTGACGTCACAGGATCATTGCGCAATTTATTTAACATTTCAGCGGCCGATTTTTTAGGGAACATTTCACTCATCACGATCACGGCAGGTTTACGTGAATAGGCCTGACGAAACAGTTCGTTCTGGTCGTTTACGGTAATAATTTTATAGTTGTAAACGCCGAGAATGTCGTGTATGAGTTTGGCTCTGTAAGGGTCTTGCTCGCAAATAAAAATACGCATGGGCCACTCCTTTGATTAATTGACGATGGGATTGTCGGATAAAATCCGTGCCTGAATCGCGGACGAAATAATATTTGGTAATTCATTTACCAATTCATCCATGCTGTTACGATAAACGGTTAAAACGTCTTTTTCTGAAAAGGTTAACTTAATGCTGTAATATCTACGGCCATGTTCATCATCCAATGATTGAATTTCCAGATTGCCGTCTAAAATATTCTGAAAAGACATAATTTCCTCCATAAAGTTTGATTATACTGGAT
>CAZJNP010000009.1:0-20313 GCA_964547355.1 uncultured Calditrichaceae bacterium | reverse complement strand
GCTGGGCATGCTGCGGGCCGGATTTGACGGCGGAACGCCCACTTTTGGTGCGGGATTAAAGTACCGTTTTGTACAACTGGATTACGCCTTCGGCAGCACCGGTTATTCCGATGTTTTTCCGGCACTGCACCGTTTTTCGCTGTCGTTCAATTTTGGTATGAACCGAGACGAACTGCTGCAATTGGCGGAAGCAAAACGTAAAGCCCGTGAAGAACGGATTATTGCCAATATTCGGGAAAAGGACCGCCAAAAGTACGTAAAGGAGCATTTGAAAAAAGCGCAGCAATATTTTAAAGAAGGTAAATATTTAGACGCAATTGTCGAGTATCAACAAGTAATCGGACAGGATCCGTTTAATACCACGGCAAAAGTGATGCTTGATTCCTCCGATGCGCTGCTGCAAAAGCAAATCGAGCAGGAACGTGCACTGGCCGTTCAATCCGCGATTGACAAGGAACGGGCGGCGCTTACCGCTCAGTTTATCAAAGAGCATTTTGAAAAGGGACGCCTTTTTCTGGATAAGAACCAATTTACCGAAGCGTTAATGGAATTTAGTTTAGCGCTGGAACGGGCGCCGAATGATCAAACTATTATAAATGCCATACAAACCACCAAACGGCGTATGTCGGAGGAGGTGGGCCGGTTAATCCAGCAAGGACGCAAAGAATTTCAGCAGGGTAATTACAACAAAGCGCTGGGTCTATTGGCCAACGCCCGATTATTGGGCGGGGACGATCCGGCCATTCAGCAGGAAATTGAAGCTTTGTCCACCCGAATCAAAATTCAGGAGGATATTCAGAAAGGGTTGGGATTGTATGAAATCGGACAATACGATCAGGCATTGCAAGTGTTCGAAGAGGCGCTTAAATTAAATCCAGAAAATAAATTAGCCAAGCAATACTACGAAAAGGCCAAGATTGAAACCCAGGGAAAAACAGAAAAACTGGATCCGGCCAATGAACGGAAATTTCTCCAGGGTGTGGATTTCTTTATTAAGGGAAAATATCAGCAGGCCATCGCCATCTGGGAAGAAATCCAAAAAGAATACCCGTACAATAAAAAAGTGCTGAAAGCGATTAAGGGAGCCCGGGAGCGTTTAAGTAAAACAAAGTAGAACTTTGGATGTTCGTCTATGTTTAAAAATGTAAGAAAAGAAGAGATCACCATACCGGCACAGATGAGCTACCTCATCCAGGTGCGGGATTTTATCGAGCATATCGGGAAAAAGTACAAATTTCACGATAAAATCGTCAATTCCTTTAAGCTGGTGGTGGACGAAGCCTGTACCAACATCATCCGGCACGGTTACCGGGACATTAAGAACGGCGAGATCACCATCAAGGCCATTATCCGCCGTTTGAGTTTAACAATGATCATCATTGACCAGGGGCAAAGTTACGATCCGCGGCAAGCGAATACACCGGATCTGGCAAAATATGTGGATATTGGTAAAAAGGGCGGCTTGGGCATCCTGATGATGCGCAAGCTAATGGACGATATGCAATATACCGTGACGGAAAGAGGCAACGAGTTCCGTTTAACCAAATATCGCGAAGTCAGCCACGAAAACGCCTTTTCCCAATGGTGGAACGCGCTTAATCTTAAAACCAAATATACCATTTACGCGGTGGTTATCTTTACGGTGCTGGCGTTTTCGTTTTTTCTCCCACTGTTTTGGAACGCGGAAGAAAACATCCGTAATAATGTGCTTACTGTGACCAGTGCCGGCGGACAGGCTTTGGCCGGTAATTTGCTGGACGATCTGTTAGAGGAAAATGACGCGGTCTTGTTCGAAAACGCCTACGCCCTGAAGTCCAACATCGAAGATTACACTTTAGAAGTATTTATCACCGACAGCGTGGGAAATATCCTGGCCTGGGCCGATCCCACCAGAGTGTATGATTTCTCGGTTTACAAGATGCCCGAAAATGCGGTTCAAATCGATACCATCAACCAGGCGGTCGTTTATGAATACACCCTGAATGACAGTTTAAAAATTTACGACATCGCATCGCAGGTGTTGCTGGGAGGCACAAAAAAGATTGGCGAGGTACACATCTGGGTTGATCAGCAGATCGTTCAGGATCTGGTGATGCAGAAGAAAATCCGCATGGTGATTTATCTGCTATTAATCCTGATCTTAGGCTATATTCCATTATTTTTCCTGATCTCAAAGATTTTAACGCCGTTCCACCATCTGGCGGAATGGGTGCGCGACGTGATTCATGGCAAGGTGGATCAAGATGAAATCGATATTGACGCGTCCGACGAGATCGGTGAAATCGCTCAGGCCTTTAATGAGATGACCAACAAATTCCACGAGGCGCAGGTTACGCTGATGGAGCAGCAAAAGTTGCAGAAGGAATTGCAGGTGGCTCAGGAAATCCAGCAGATGCTGCTGCCCAGCGATTTTCCGCAGGTGGAAGGGTTCGAAATCGCTTCTTACTACGAAGCCGCTAAAGAAGTGGGTGGCGATTTATTCGACTTTGTGGAAGTGGACGAAGATACGGTGGGAATTATTGTGGCGGACGTATCCGGTAAAGGTGTGCCGGGTTCGTTGATTATGACCATGATCCGCACCGCCCTCCGTCTGGAATCACGCGGCAATAAAAATCCGGCCGATGTGCTGGCCAAGGTCAACCATTTTGTGGCCGACGATATGAAGCGCGGTATGTTTGTCACCATGTTTTATGTGGTTCTGGATTCCAGAGAACGTGTGATTCACTATGCCAGTGCCGGGCACAATCCCATGATTTTATATCGCGGTTCCACCAAACAAACCTACTATCTGAATCCAAGCGGTTTCCCGGTGGGCATCCAACTGCCGGATTTGGACCTCTTTACCAAAACCATAAAG
This sequence comes from uncultured Calditrichaceae bacterium, assembly GCA_964547355.1. Taxonomy (GTDB): domain Bacteria; phylum Calditrichota; class Calditrichia; order Calditrichales; family Calditrichaceae; genus CAZJNP01. The sequence continues at coordinate 17,456 of CAZJNP010000009.1, read as the reverse complement.
TCGGAATCCATTCGGCTGCGTGAAGACGACATCCTGGTGCTTTATACCGACGGTATTACTGAGGCTATGAACTCCAGACGGGAGCTATATCGGGAAGAGCGTTTTCTCGATTCCATCCGCAGAAACGCGCATCTGGATGTGGGTGAATTTGTGGAAGCCATCAACCAGGAGTTGAAAGAGTTTACCGGCGGCGCCCCCCAGAACGACGACATCACCTTTGTGGCGATTCGTGAAAAGATGATGTCCAGCGAAGTGAAGTACAAAGTGCAGCAGGAATTGTTCAGCATGATTGAATCCGGTATGAAGGTAAAAGACGCCCTGCAAAAATTACGCGTTTCGCCGCATCAATATTACCGATACAAAGAAATCATCAACCGAAAGGGGATGGCCGGACTGCGTGAATATTTTGAAGATCAGGACATCGTCGAAAAGAAGCATCTGTCTCTGGAAGTAAAGACCAAAATATTCGATATCATCCGTAAGCATCCCGATTACGGCCCCAAGCTCATCTCATACGAGCTACGCAAGCCCGAGTACGGGAGCGTCAAGATCGATGCGGATCGCATTTACGAGGAATTGGTCAGACTGCGCCTGAACACCCAGAAACTGCGCGAACGTTATCTGGAAAAAGGAGAAAAACGCCGCATCAAACAACCGGGTACGCCTTTGCTTACGCTGGACGGAAAGGTTATTTTAGATTTTGAGTCGGCGGAAAAAGAAATCGCAAAAAGAAGAGGAAAAGCAGCGCCTAGGCCTCCTGCTACCCAACCGCCGGCAAGCGAAGAAAAGCGAACAACCAAGATTCATATTACTACCGAAGAAAAATCAAAACCGACCTATTTGCACAAACCGGCAAAACCATTTTTAGCGGAAGAACCAGCCCCTGAAGCTGCCAAGGAAGCGCCGGAAACTGTCCCCCAGCCTGAAAAACCGGTTAAGGAACCACCACGAAAAAAAGAAAAACAGGTGACTTTCAGGGATCGTTCGGTTTCCAAAGATGAATTACTTAACCGGGTTATGCCCACCCTGGATAAGGAGCTGATTGCCGAGTTTTACAATAAGGTGCAAGACGATTTTTCTTCTGCCTATGCTTTGATTGCCAATCTTGACAAATCGGATGACGTTTTTCAGGACATTAAAAAAATCAATTTAATTCTAAAAATTTCCCTGAAACATCCGATTCTTAAAGAGTTACCGGACTTGAAGAAGGTCTTTTCCGAAATTCAACAGTTTTTTGATTCGTTAATTCAGCACTTCGATGCGCTAAAAATTGACTGGGTTCACAGACAGACAAAAGAATTATTGAAATACTTTAAAAAAGATCATAAATTTAAAAATTATAATTCAATATTTGAAGCAATAAACACAATAGGTTGGATACATAGAGAATTATTAAAGCAACTTCCCGTGGACGATAAAAAAAAGACAGACCAGTATGCAAAAATCAGGGAAAAATTAGCCGATAAGAAAATTCTCTCAGACGTGTCGCTACTGGAATCCATCAGCAAACAAAAAGAAAAATAAAATTGTCATGAGGGCATTCCTGAGAAGGAGGAAGAATGGAAGGTATTCAGGTCTCAACTGAAATAGCTGGAAGTCATAATCAGATTTCCATAATTAAAGTGGGGGGGTACATAGATACCACCACCTCATCGGAACTGGAACGAGCATTGGATTCGTTGCTGAAACAGGGAAGGTTTTTCATCATAGTCGATCTCGGAAATGTGGATTATATCAGTAGCGCGGGATGGGGAATTTTTATAAGCGAGATCAAATCGATTCGGGAAAATGGCGGAGACCTGAAGCTGGTTCGGATGGTTCCGGATGTGTATGAGATCTTTGAATTGTTGGAATTCCACCATATTTTGGATGTCTATGATACGGTGGATGAAGCCATCAATAAATTTGAAATGCTCCAGGCGGCGGGTAAATCGGTGGCGCGGGAAATTACATTGCCCAAAGAAGAAACGCAGCCTCAGCCGCAAACCGCTTCTCAGGCAGCTCCTGCTGCACAGCCAGTTCCTGTAGTGGAATCTGCCGAATACCAGAAAAGTAAAACCGAACCGGCAGATTTACCGCTGGAAGAAAAAATCAAACATATCATTAAAGAAAAGCCGCATTACGGAGCGTTCAAAATTAAAAAAGAGTTAAATTCTGCTAAATACGGATACACCAAAATAGGCTGGTTTAAGGTGCGGGCGGAATTAGCCAAGTTGAATCTTAATTCCAAAAACAAGAGATATCAATTTGCAACATCTTCTTAGGAGCGCGAGATGCACGTTGTTTTGGACATTGCCCTGATTTCGGCGATCACCTTTTCTTTGCTGTCCAATTTCTATGGGTTACCCGGTAATATTTTTATTGCGTTCAGCAGTTTGATTTACGGGATCACGACGGGATTCCAAGTTTATTCGTTTACACTGGTACTGACCTTATTTATTCTTCTGATCCTTTTTGAGTTTCTTGAATTCTTGTTAATTTCCTTCACGGCCAAAAAGTATGGCGCCTCCAGATGGGCTATTGCCGGAGGAATATTAGGCGGTATTTTAGGCGCGGTGAGCGGCGCTTTTTATTCGCCGGTCTTGGGGGCAATCATCGGTTCGGTTTTAGGCGTTTTTATCGGTGCCGCCGGACTGGAGTTTATTAAAAAACGTAATCTGAGAGAGAGCCTATTATCCGGTTTGGGCGCTTTCCTGGGGAAGTTGGGAGGTCTGACAGTGAAAACAACCGGAGCAGTGATTATGTCGATTATGGTTCTCCAATACGTTTTGTGACCATAGAAAATCCAATGATTTAGTCCCGGCCAGAAGAGTTCTTTTTGTGCCGGGATTTTTTTTGGCTTTTTGAGAAAGCCGAAAATTAATTTTGGCTGTTACGCCCATTCTGTTAAATTTAAAGAAAGTTTTGGCACAGTATAAAATATGGACAGCAATGAAGTCATCAGAAAACGACATCCGCAGCGTGATTTGGCAACGTATTTTTTTACTGGGAATGCTTTTCGCTTTACCCCTTTGGGCTCAGCCGGTGGTTCCGGTGCGCATCCATTATAGCGGAGGTGGCGATTGGTACGGGAATAAAACCACCTGGATGAATATTCTCGCTAAAGCGCGAAAAGAAGTGGGACTGGAATGCGGCAAAAGGGAGACGGCGCATCGGATTTTGGATGCGGAATTTAAGCAGTACCCGATTGCCTATATCGCCGGGCACGGAAATATTCGCTTCAGCGCGGAGGAAGCAGCTGCCCTGCGGCGATATTTGATTTCCGGCGGATTTTTATTTGCCGACGACGACTATGGGATGGACGCCTCCTTCCGCCGTGAAATGAAAAAGGTATTCCCGGAACTCAAATTTGTGGAGTTGCCATTTTCGCATCCCATTTACCATATGTATTATGAGTTTCCCCGCGGCTTGCCCAAGGTGCATAAACACGCCGGAGGCCCTCCCAAGGGAATGGCCTTGATCTATCAGGGCCGGGTTGTCTGTTTTTACAGTTTTAATACAGATATCAGCGACGGCTGTGAAGACCCGGAAATCCATCATGACCCCCAACCTGTTCGGGAGCAGGCTTTGCGTATGGCGGTGAACATTTTACTTTATGCGTTGTTGAATTAAAACATGACGAGTCAAGAAAACTTTATTCGTGAGATATATGCATTTGCCAGGCGTTTGCTGTTTTACCGGTTACTGAATCGCCTGGCATGGTTTGGTTTGCTGTTGCTGGTTTTATGGCTCAGCGTGGTGGCGGCCGATCAACTGTTTTATTTTTCGCAGATTACTCGCTGGGGCCTATGGGCCATTCATTGGCTGGTGCTCATTTACCTGTTTTGGTATTTTTTGTATAAACCGCTGAAAGAGCTGTTCCGTTTAAAACACCACAGCGACTTAACCCCCTACGCGCGTATTTTGAGCAATATTTACAACGACCCTCATGAAGACTTGGTGACCGCATATCAGCTTCTTACCGGTAAGGCTCAGGCCGGCGTCTCTGAAGTTTTGAAACAAAAAGCGATTCACGCCATTCTCCTCAATTATGAACAAAACAATCTGGGACGGCAGCCCCGCATTCGGCCTTTTTTGCCTTCGCTGACGATTGCGGGATCCATACTTGTAAGCTTTATGATATTTAGCGTTGTTCATTTTACGGAGTTTAAACGTTCTACTCTGCGCCTGTTAAATCCTTCGCAGGCGTATTTGCCCCTGCCGGAATATACCTTCCGGGTTGCTCCCGGAGATACCACGGTGATTAAGGGGCAGAATGCCCGGGTGATTGTAAAATACAACGGACCGGAAATACAGACCTGCAAAATCGTATATTGGAATGCGACTTTGCCGGAGAATAAACAAATAACAGCGATGCGACAGGCGCAGGGACGTTATTTCTTTGATTTTAAAAATATCCGTTCCGAAATGGTTTATGCGGTGCAGGCGGAACCAAAGAACCGTCACCTGGCGCACGACATCTTTACGACACGCGACTACCGTATTAACGTCCGCATTCCTCCCGAAGTTCAGGAAGTGCAAATTACCTTGCAGCCGCCGTCTTACACCCGTATGCCGCGGACGATGCTGGAAAAAAACGTGGGCGATTTTAGCGCAGTACCCGGCACCAAAACGGTGATGCGGATTCGAACCAATAAAGAGCTTCTGTCAAATGCATGGCTGGAGTTTGATGCGGGAAAACCGAAAGAAATCCGGCTAAGAGGAAGTTCCGGAACGGCAGAGTTTTTTGTGTGGCAGGAAGACAGTTACCGGATTTTTCTGCAGGATACATCCGGATTAAAAAATATGGAACCGATTACGTATCACATCTCCCTGCTTCCGGACGATCCGCCGCAAGTGGAAATTATTCAACCCGGCCAGGATATTGAGAGCGTACCCGACGCCATTCTGCCAATAAAAATAATAGCCACGGATGATTTTGGCATCCGGGAATTGTGGCTGACGTACCGCATTTTGTCGCAAGGGCAGGCCGTGGGCGATACGACCTGGAAACATTTTAACGTTCCGTTAACGGGTATCGATCTCACCCGCGTGGAGTCCGCATATCAATTTGATTTTAACCAGTTACCGCTGGCCTTCGGAGACGTGATTGAATACTTTGCCCGGGTCACGGATAATCGTCCCCGCAAACTGCAGGAAAGCCGCAGCCCGGTTTACAAAATCACTTTCCCTACCCTTGATGAAATGTTTCAGGCTTTCGAGCAGGATCAGGAGCAACAAAACGACCGCATGAAAGAAGTGGCAGAGCAGGCCAAAGAACTGAAGCAAAAGCTGGAAGAGATCGAGCGGGAAATGCGGCGGGAACAAAAAGTGGACTGGGAAAAGAAACAGCAGATGGAAAAAGCCCTGCAGCGCCAGAAAGAAATGAATGAAAAAGTGGATGAAATTCGCAAAAATCTGGAGGAGGCGGTTAAAAAACTAGAGGAGAACAATTTGCTTTCTCCTGAAGTGCTTAAAAAATATCAGCAACTACAAGAGCTTTTCCGGGAGGTCGTTTCTCCGGAATTATTGGCCGCCATGCAGAAATTGCAGAACGCCCTGGAAAAACCCGATCCGGAGAGCGTTCGCCAGGCACTGCAACAGTTTAAAATTAATCAGGAGGCCTTTGAGAAAAGCATCGAACGCACCATGGAATTACTGCGCCAGGTACAGTTCGAGCAAAAACTTGACCAGTTGGTGCAGAGGGCTAAAGAATTAAAAGAGCAGCAGGAAAAGATTTCCGAAACATTACAAGAGCAAAAAAAGCCAGGTAAAGACGAACTGGAACAAACGGCAAAACGGCAGGCACAGCAGGAACAAAAATTACGGCAGTTTGCCCGGGAACTGGAAAACTTCCGCCAGGAAGAGATGCTGGCCAAATATCCCCAAACGCAACAGATGCTGGATTCCCTGGCCGGGCGGCTGGAAGAGCAGCGCCTGGGACAACAGATGCAACAGGTGAATCAGGCGCTAAAAGAACAAAATATCTCCCGTGCCGCAAACCAGTCCCAGCAGGTACAAAACCAGTTAGAGCAAATGGAGCAGGCGCTGCGTCAATCTCAGCAATCGATGCAGGCCAGTCATAAGCAGGAAATCAAAAAGCAGATGGTTCAGATTATGCGCAGACTGCTCAAACTTTCCCAGCAGGAGGAAGCTTTACGCAAGCAGACGCAGCGCTTGTCGTCCACCAGCGATCGATTTAATTCCGTGGCCGAACGGCAGGAGCGGGTGCGTCGTAATCTGTTAAAAACGGTGAATGACTTGCTACGCCTTTCCAGGCAGACGTTTTTTGTCAGTCCGCGAATGAATAGTTTGTTGAATCGCGCGCACCGTAATATGCTTCAGGCGCTGGATCAGCTTTCGGAGCGCAACCAAAGCGGCGCCTCGCGCAGCGAGACCCAGGCCATGGGCGCACTGAACAAAAGCGCCATGCAGATGCGCCAATCCATTTCTCAGCTCGACCAATCACAGTCCGGCACCGGTTTTGAACAATTTATGGAACAGCTAAAACAAATGGCCAAAGCGCAGGGGCAAATCAACGGGCAGAGTATGAGTCTTTTTCAGGGGCAGGGAAATAAGGGCACCTATTCCCAGGAGCAGCAGGCTCAAATGCGTCGTTTGGCGGCCAGGCAAGCGGCTTTGCGACAGGCCCTGCAAAAAATGGACGAGGAAATGGGACAGCGTAATGATCTGCTGGGCCGGATGGGCAAAACCGCAGAGGAGATGGAAAAAGTGGTGCAGGATTTATTGAAAAACAATCTGAACCGCCAAACCATTCAACGCCAGCAGCGCATTTTAAGCCGTCTGCTTGACGCTCAGAAATCGATGAAAGAAAAAGAGTACTCCAAAAAACGAAAAGCGGAACGGCCGGAAAATTACCTTGCGAAAGATCCACGGGTTTTAGGACCTACCGGCGATGCCGATAAAAAACGCATCGAACAGGCCATGCGCCGCGCCCTGCAGGAAGGTTATGGCAAAGATATGCGTATTTTGATCGAAAATTACTTTAATCAATTACTGCAAAAGGGGGAAAAGGATGGGGGATAAGGTATAAGGAAATAGGGATATAAGGAAAAGTTAAACACTTCCTTCTACCTCTTTAAACCCTATACCTCTTGCCCCCTATACCTTTTTCCTCTCCCAATTTAACGCCAGAATTTTTCTGAAATTTTATCTTTTCTCTTTGGGTATTTCCTAAGATTCCATATATTTAAGGCGAATCAAAAAACGAAATGCATATATTTTATGATAGACAAAATCACGGTTCGAATCGTTTTATACTATTTTCTATTTGTTTTTTTAAGCGCGTTGGTTTCTCCGGCAGCAGCTTCTTCGCCGTTGGTGATTCTATCCAAAAGGGTAATGTTCGACGGAGATAAGCTTGCTTACCGGGCAAATTATTCGCAACCGCACCGCCCGCGCGTGGGCCTGGTTTTAAGCGGAGGCGGCTCCAGAGGCATGTTCCATATTGGGGTTTTAAAGGCCCTTGAGAAAAACCATATCCCGATCGATTTGATTGTAGGCACCAGCATCGGCAGCGTGATCGGCGGGCTTTACGCCAGCGGATATTCCCCGGATGAAATATGGCAGATCATGAAATCCATCCAGTGGAAGGACATTTACCGAGACGAAACCCAGCGAACGGCGCTGTATATGGGCCAAAAGGGCGAACAGGATCGTTATTTGCTGCCGATCCGCTTTAACCATGGCAAACCCTATATTCCCGAATCCTATTCTCCGGGACAAAAAATATTGAATCTTTTAACCGATCTGGTGTTAAAGGCTCAATATCAAGCAGCCAACAGTTTCGATAATCTGAAGATCCCTTTTCGGGCCGTTTGCACCGATCTGGTATCGGGCCGAATGGTGGCCTTAAAGGACGGCGATCTGGCGGAGGCCATGAGCGCCTCGTCCGCTTTTCCGCTCCTATTTTCTCCGGTGCATCGTGACAGTATGCTGCTGGTGGACGGTGGACTGCGTTCCAATTTACCGGTTTCGGTGGCGCGGAATGCCGGTGTAGATGTAGTGATCGCTGTAGATGTTTCTGCCAATCTGCGTAAGCTGAACGAGATTTCCGCTCCCTGGGAAATTGTCGATCAGGCTACGACCATCATGTCAGTTCTGAGTAAGCGGATGGAAAGTCAATCGGCGGATATTTTGATCCATCCGGAACTGGGCGCTTTATTAAACAGCGATTTTAGTAAAATCGATTCTTTGGTTTGGCTGGGACAGGCACAAACGGAAAAATATTTACCGCAGATTCGAACGTTGTTGGGCCGGGAGGAAAAACGGGCGGTTTTAAGTTGCCCAGTGGATTCGGTGGTTATCAATGGCGCAAAAACGCTGCCGGTATCCCTGTATACCGGACTGCGCGTATATGCCAAACGGCGCGTAACCGAGAATGATCTGATGCATGACATCGATCGTTTCATAGCCTTCGGAAAATTCAGATCGGTTTGCGTACGGGTAGATACCTGCTCAGGAGGACAGAGGGAGGTGCATTTTGATCTTGAGCCCTGGCCGGTGCTGAACCGTATAGAATTCATTGGAAATAAACAATACCCAGATTCGGAACTGGTTCGGATTATGTCCAGTTCACCCGGACAGCGCCTTAATCACAGCGTATTACAGCGTGATCTGGCACGCCTGATTCATAAATATCGCGACGACGGTTTTTCTCTGATGCGGATTCAAAAACTTAGCTGGGTGCCTGAACAGAATCGGTTGACAATCGGAATTGATGAAGGCGTGATTCATGACATCATCGTCAGAGGGAATACAAAAACGCACGATTTGATGATCAAACGGGAATTTCTTTTTCAGCGCGGCAAAGTGTTCAACTGGAAACCGGTGGCTAGGGCAATCCAAAACACCTATGCCTCCCAGTTGTTCAAACGGGTGGGCGTGGATTTTAAACCGCTTGCGCAGGGTTACGATCTGATCGTGAAAGTGGAAGAAAAATCTACTGTATTGTTACGCCTTGGCGGAAAGTACGATACGGAACGGCGTGCCCAGGTGTATATGGAATTCGGGGAAGAGAACTTAATGGGCCGCGGCGTGCGCTTGATGCTCAACGGACGGTTCGGCAACCGGGATTTGGACCTGGGGTTTAATCTGCGCAATGACCGGATTCTAACCACTTATCTCACCGTTAATCTGAATATGTACTACCGCAGAGAGCTCAATCCCTACACGGGTTGGGATGGGGTTACGGGCGGTTACAAAGAGGAACGGCTGGGCGTGCGTTTCCAGGTGGGGCAGCAGGTGCGCCGTATTGGTCAGTTGGTTTTTGAATTGCGGCAGGAACACATAAAAGACACCGCTTGGCAGGGCAATTTCACACGTCCGCAGGATATCGACCTGCGCACCTTTGCCATCCGGGCGGTTACCGATAAGCGCAACCGCATCGATTTCCCGACCCGCGGTATTTACAATCACTGGGCGTTCGAGTCCGGAAACCGGCTGGTTCTGGAGACTAAGGAGGTGTACACCAAGGTGCTTGTCAACCTGGAAGGCTTTTACACCTTTCGCAAAGTAGGCACCTGGCACATACGCGCTTTTTTCGGTCTGGGCGACAAGACCATGCCTTTTTCGGAAAATTTCCGCATGGGCGGCCTGGACAGTTTTTACGGCCTGCATCAGAACGAATATTTCGGGCGCCAGATGATCATCACCAGCGCCGAATACCGGCGGAAGCTTCCGCCTTTTGTTACCCCGGACAATTTTCTGATTAAAAACAGCTACTTCTCTGTGCGCTATGATTTTGGCGGCATATGGGAGAATCCCAATCTGGTATTTACCTCCGACGATTTCTTCTCGGCGATCGGAGCTGCTTTTTCGCTGGAAACCTTGTTCGGTCCTCTGCACCTGGCTTACGGACGCACCACCCGGGGAACCTCTGTGGCCTATCTTTCTCTGGGATTTAATTATTGAACCAATCTTTGGTGTCCGGATGGGAGAACAGCTTTTGATGGGCGCGGTGCAGGGCGTAACGCTTAAACTCGGACGTTTTACTCCAGACGAACGGAGCGTTTAATGACGTTTCGGCCGCCGGATCGGTCAAGGCCAATAGTACCGGCACATATTCCAGACGGATGTGGCTGTAAATGTGTTTGAATTTTTTCTGCCGCATCACCAACTGCAGACCGGTGCCCAGCATTTTTTCTGCCCTGGCGATAATTTCTTTTTCGGAATGATTCAAATGCTGCACCTCAAGAATCGGGAATTCCCACATGGCGGCCAGCAACCCCGCGTCACCGCGCCGTGTTAACAGATATCGGTCACGATTTTTAATCACCAGCACGTAATGGTACCGTCTTTTTTTGGCGGGCGGCTTTGATTTGAAAGGCAGCGCCGCCGTTAATCCTTGATTTTTAGCCTGGCAAAATTCCTCCACCGGGCAAAACGTACAGCGCGGGTTTTGCGGAGTGCAAACCAGCGCGCCCAGTTCCATCAACCCTTCGTTAAAATTTCCCGGATCGTTTCGATCAATGAGCTTTTGCAATAATTCGCGGATTCTATTTTGCGTCCTGGCCTGCCGGATATCGCTATCCACGGCAAAAATCCGCGTAATCACCCGCAATACATTGCCGTCCACCACGGGCAGTGGTTTACGGTAAGCAATGGACAAAACGGCTGCTGCCGTGTACGGTCCGATGCCGGGCAGGGAAAGCGCATCTTTGTAATTTTCAGGAAAGAGTCCGTGAAAGCTCGACACAATCTGACGGGCGGCTTTTAGCATGTTGCGGGCGCGGGCGTAATATCCCAGGCCGGCCCACAGGGTCAGGACTTCCTGCTCGTCCGCTTGCGCCAGATCGTACACTGAGGGATAGCGGCTGATGAATTTTTGGTAATAGGGCAGGGCCTGTTCCACCTGTGTTTGCTGCAAAAGCATTTCAGAAAGAAAAACCGGATACCAGTGGTTGGCACCCCGCCAGGGTAAATCCCGGCAATGGGTATGGAACCAGCGTATCAGTTTTTGTCTAAAGTTTTCCGGCTGGAAGTGGATGATGATCTCTGTCATGTTCCGGAGGGGGTTACCGCATTTCGATGTTCTTCTCAAACCAGCGCGAGGTGTAGGAGCGTACCATCTGTACCAGGCAGATGCGGGCGATGATGGGATCGGGGTTCTCGATGGCGTTTTCGTACAAATTGATCAAAGCGTTGCTGTATTTATCCAGATATACGCTGTCGATCTGGGTGGGGTCGCCCAGTACGATCAACTTGGAATTTTCGCCCAGGCGCGTGCCCAATGTGCGCATCTGAAAAGGATTGGCGTTCTGAGCTTCGTCAAAAATGACAAAGGCGTTCATTAAATCGGTGCCGCGCACGTCCGCCAGATTGACCAGCTCGATCACGCCAGAATCCAGCAACTTACGGTAGCCTTCATCGGATTCCGAATCGCTGGTGAACTGTCTTAATTTATCCACAAAAGGGCGCATTTTGGGGATCAGTTTTCGTTTGACCGAGCCGGGTAAAAATCCGATGTCCTCGCCCAGCCTGCTTTTGGTGATAACCGGTTTGATCAGCTTGATGGAATCGTACTTGCGCTCCTTGAACACCTTTTCTAAAGCGGCCGCCATGGCGATGTGGGTTTTGCCGGTACCGGCCTTGCCGATGATAATCTGAATCTTAATATCGTCGTCCATGGCCTGATGCATGCATACGGCCTGTTCGAAATTTAGCCGGTGGTTGTCGCTGTCCAGCACTTTGGGCGGCATGTCCAGCACTTTTACTGAAAAGTAGTCAAAGTAATGCAGTTTATCCTGCTTGCGGATGCCCATGCCGAAAAACTGGCCACTGGGATCAAACAGGGCCACGCCTTCGTTTTCCGTCAGGCGCCATTTTTTTCGGTAGGGGATGACCCAGTATTCCGTAGTTTTGGATTTAAACAGGTTGTTTATTTCGTTTTCTTCAAGACAAATCTGCTTAACCGGCTGGAAGAAGCTGGCTAAAAATTCTTCCGAAATTTTATCGTGCAGGTAATCCTGTGAACTGATGTTCAGGGCGGCGCTTTTAATGCGCAAATTCCGGTCTTTGGAAATAAGTACGAACTGCCGGTCCGGGAACGCTTCTTTTAATCCGATAATCTGGGCCAGAATGGCGTTGTCTTTGTACGTCTTTGACAACTCGGAAGGAAAATGTTCCGAAATGAAGTTATCCACAAAATACAGTTTACCGTTTTTTCCGTTGGGAATGGGAAGACCCAAATTGGGATTTTCTCCTTTTATCAGCAGTTGTTCCAATTTGTAGCTGATTTCTCTGGCGTTGTATCCGATGACCGGGTCTTTCTTTTTACTGTCGATTTCATCCAGAACCAGCAAAGGGATCAGTACAATATGCTCGTCAAAGCGAAACAGGGCAGACGGGTCGTGCAGGAGCACGTTAGTGTCCAGAATATAGGCCGTGCGGGTGTCGTGTTGGTCAACAGGGGATAGATCAATTCTGGAATTCATGCCAGCTCCGTTTAATGGTTGGCTTTATTATAAGAAAATTTGCGCTCCGTGTAAAATTTTCGGCTATTTCCGATAAAAATTAAGGATAGAAAATCAAGGAGTCCGGTTGCAACTCACAGAGGGCGGTGAAAATTTTTAAATTTTTTTATCCCTACAACCGAATAACCAATAACCAGGCCGCTTTTGAGATCATTCTGCGTTCAGGATTTGCTTCCGCCCAAACGCTCTACAATTTTATCGGCCACGCGGAATGAATTGGCGTATATCGTCCAGGTGTAAGGGACGCTGCCGCCGGTGGGCATAAAGCTGCCGTCGGTTACGTACAAGTTCTCCACATCGTGCGCCCGACAGTCAGCATCCAGGACAGAGGTCTCAGGATCATTGCCGAATCGGATGCCTCCCGCCACCAGATTAGCCGGCGGCAGCACGCTGACGTAGGAACGCACATTTTTCGCATTCATCGCTCTTAATACATCTTCTCCGCGCTCGCTCAGATATACGCCCACTTTCACATCGTGCTCATGGTAACCGATGCGTACCCGGGCCACCGGATTGCCCCACTTGTCCTTTACCTTCGGATCGAGGGTAACAAAACAGTTGTCGTTGGGCGACCAGTCGGTAAAAACTTCAAATTGCAGATAGCGCACGTTCAGGAACGTATCTTCCAGCCGTTTCTTTAAATCGCTTCCCCAGACCAGCTGGTCGTCGTCCCATTTTTCGCCGTTGGCGCGTGTGATGGCGTTGGGATGGCGGAACAGAAAATCGATGGTGCCGCCTTTGGCCGTTTCGCCAAAATCCGGATCATTGATCACATACCAGTCCTGCAGGGCGCGGTTAACGAACAGGCCGCGCGTTTTTAATGCCTGCACTTGCTCTGCGCTTAAATCGGAAAAACGGAAATCTCCGGTACCGGAACCGCCGGCGGAAAAGATCAGATTTTTGCCCACCTGCCCGTGATTGTTAGCCAGTCCGTCGGGATGTTTAGGTCCGGTGGAAAGAAGCAGGAGTCTGGCGCTCTCAATGGCCTGACAGGCCACCACGTAGATCTTGGCATCCACCTTATGTGATCGTCCTTCTTTGTCATAGTAGGCCACTTCGCTGACGTTCCCTTTTTGGTCGCTGATTAATTTGTATACAAAAGAACGGGGGCGAATTTCCAGGTTGCCGGTGTTCAGCGCCCTTTTGAGCAGGGCGGCCCAGGCATTTCCTTTGGCGCCGGTGGCGCAAGGGTAACTGCCGCAGTAATTACTGTAGGAGCAGCCCGACCGTTCCAGCGTCCCATAGGGAAGAATGGCCCGCGGCGTGGGAATGGCATGGTAGCCAAGTTTCTGGCAGGCCTGATCGATCCATTGGGCAATGGGATGTTCCAGCGTGGGCGGAAAAGGGAAGTCAGAAGTGGAGCGCGGTTCCAGAAAGGGATGCGCCACCGCTTTTCCGGACACGCCTACGATTTGTTCGACCTTGGTAAAATAGGGTTCCATGTCCTGATAGGAGATCGGCCAGTCCACGATGTTGGCCCCTTCGATGGGCCCGAAGGTGGAGAGCAGGCGAAAATCCACCGGCTTCATGCGGTGGAAGAATCCGCTCATCAGATTGGAAGACCCGCCCACGAGGTTGCCGTTCCAGAAATCCCAGCCGGAATCGTAGGTGGATTCCGCTTCCCACTCGCCGGCGTCGTTTTGCTGTTCGATTACATGGCGTTCGTCGCGCAGGTTCGGCGTGTACACGCTGCGCCGTCCCAGCACCAGCTCGTCCTTGTTGAACTCCTTTTCGGTCAGCCATGGGCCCTTCTCCAGCACCAGCACGGAGTATCCGGCCATGGCGGCCGTGTAAGCCACCGGTCCGGCGCCGGCGCCGCTGCCGATGATACAGATGTCAAAATCTTTACTCATAATTTGCCGTACATGGTTTGCGGCGTTGGACGGGGATAGCCCGGGTGGTGATCAAGCCATTCCCAGCCCACGCCGTCCGGATTGGCGCCGTAAATGGGGTCGGTCAGCAGGGCTTCAAACAGGAACAGCAGAAGCAGCGCCATCCAGTTCTGCCCCCAGTCGGTCTTTTCGATTTCTCTTAAAAAGGATTCCCGCTGTTCCCGGGACAAAGCGGAAAAAGATGAGATTTTTTTCTCCCGCAGCGCTTCCAGAGTCCAGCCTACGCCGTTTTTCAGGAATTCGGTGATTTCCGGATCCATGTTGGGATCGGCGATCACCCATTGCAGGTATGGCGCGGCGTTCAGGTCGGCGGCGCCGGGCGCATCTTCCGTCGCCGGGAAGAGATGTTCCTGTATTTGCTGCAAGAGGCGCCATTCGGAGGCGGTAAAAATTTTGGGATTGCGCTGCAAAAATTCGGGCGGTCTTTGAGCGGATGCGGTAAATGAAAGCGGCAGAACGGCCAGAGCGGAAAGTCCGGTCAGCCGTCGTAAAAATTCCCGGCGGCCGATCAGCCGGGAAGTGTAGGCCCGCACGCTGGCCGGTATTTTTTTGGAACTCGTTTTTCGCATGTGGTCAGATGTTAAAACGGATATTCAAAATATCGCCGTCTTTTACGATGTAGTCTTTGCCTTCCAGGCGCAGTAATCCTTTTTCTTTGCAGGCCGCTAGACTGCCCTGGGCGATTAAATCGTCATAGTGCACGGTCTCGGCGCGGATAAAACCGCGTTCCAGGTCTGTGTGAATTACGCCGGCCGCTTTTTGCGCCGTGGTGCCCTTGCGGATGGTCCAGGAGCGGCATTCGTCTTCTCCCACCGTGAAGAATGAAATCAAACCCATCAGCTCATAGGAGGTGCGGATCAGTCGGTGCAGGGCCGGTTCCTTGATGCCCAGGTCGGCCATGAACGCTTCGGCGTCTTCTGGGCTGAGTTCGGAAATCTCTTTTTCGATTTCGGCGCTGATGGTAGTAATAACGCTGTGCGGCGATAAAAATTCCTGAAATTCGGATTCGATCTCTTGCGCCCGGGTGATTTGATCTTCGGCAATATTGACCACGTACAGAATGGGTTTGGCCGTTAAAAACTGGTAGCCTTTCAGAATCTGCAATTCATGTTCTGAAAATTCCAGTTCGCGCAGGGGGCGTTCTTCTTCCAGCTGCGCCTTTAGCCGTTCCATGAGTGCCAGTTCTTTTTTGTCCTTCTCGTCCTGGGTTTTCATCACCAGTTTCGATAATTTTTCCACGCGGGTTTCCACAATGGTCAGATCGCTGATCAGAAACTCGGAGTTGATGAAGCGCATGTCCCCTTTGGGATCGATGCGGTTCAGGGGATGGGGGTAAAATTCGTTCTCAAAGTCTCGGATGACAATCAGCAGGGCGTCCACGGTTTTCAGATTGGCCAGGAATTGAGCCGGCAGGCCGTGCGAGGACTGGGTGTCGCCTTCCAGACCGGGCACTTTGATGTATTCGATGGTGGCGTTGACTTTGCGTTTTGGGTTGAACATTTCGGTTAGTTTGTCCAGCCGCGGGTCGGGCACTTTGACGATGCCCCGTTCGGCTTCCACTTTACCGCCGTGGGTTTCGGCGCTTTTATGTTTGAGCAAGGTGGAAAAGATCGTCGATTTCCCGGAATAGGGTAATCCAACAATACCTATTTGCATGGTTTCTCCGTTTTTTTATTGCGAACGACGGTTGTTTTTTTGTTTGTTGCCCCCATTGAGGCGGGTTTATGACCGGATTGAATTTAAGGAATTATTTGGATTTTCCAAAAGACAACAACCCGACAACCTAATAACCAATAACCCAATAAATTAACAATCAAATAACCAGAAAACCAATCATCCATTCCGCTGCTATTGTGCAGAAAGTAAAAAGCCCCGGCAGGGGCGTTACATGAATAGCCCAGAGCAACGCTCCGGGAAAAATACGACAGATTTTAAAAAGGAACCCTGAAAGGGTTTAAGAAAAGACGGGTGCAAAAAAAAAAAAACGATCTTGGGGAGTGGAATTTGCGCGTATGAATGATTGATTTACCCTGGGTTTTTCCCTATTCAACCCTTTTAGGGTTGCGATTGGCGGGGGTATGGTTGCCCCGGCGCGCTACGCCGGGTTATTTATATTGCGCTCCTCCGGAGCTACACCCCAAAGAATAAAGAGCCATTCAAAAAAAGACGGGCAAAAAATCCCGGCAGGGATTTTCGAATCAGACCCGGCAATGGATTGCCGAGGTTGCCGTAACCGCTCCAATTTCGGTTGATTCAAGGGAAACGTTTTCAACCGTCCCTCACGGGACGGTTTTTGGATTGCTTGCACCAGCCGCCCCCCGTTGAAACGATGGGTTAAGCTCAATCCATCCCTGGCGGGATGTGCTTCACAGGTTTGCGGGCGCCTGTACGCGTTTGTGGCGGCACCGTGTACAGACGAAAAGATGTGCCATTTAACGGCGCTTTTCTTAAATTATGCGCCGTGGGAATTTTCTTCTTCACATGCGCATTTATCCTAATTTGAATTTTAAACGCCCAATTTTGTTGAAAGGTTGTTTATGGCTATGGGAGAAAAGCAGGCAGGTAGAGCTTTTCATCCGTTTTGCAGGAAAACAGAACAGCTTGAGCGCGGATGATCGTCTGGACCCCAGAATTCCGGCCGCAGGCACTCTGTCCTGGATGACGATTAATTTTAAATTGAATCATAAAATAAGAAACTGGTTGAGGGTACAGGCAGCCCTGGAAAATATTCTGGACTACGCTTACAGGGAACACGGCTCGGGAATCAACAGTCCGGGACGCAATTTCTTTTTAAGCCTGATAATAAAAAAGTGAATGACGGCTTATTTTGTTTCGCCCGGAGAAATTTGCTATTTTTATTTTTTGCCGAACTTCCGTCCTGTTTAGGGAACGGTTTTAACGCCGGGACGTTTCAACATACGGCGCCGGTGAAAGAAAGTTTGTTTTACAGATTAATTTTTTGTCATTAAAACTTTTTTGGAATATATAAGTTAGGAACGTGTAAGAAAAAAGGATTTTGGTATGAATATCGCAATCATCGGCGCGGGTGGTTTTATTGGTGCCGTTCTGAGGTACTGGATTTCGGGATGGG
>CAZJNP010000008.1:0-21195 GCA_964547355.1 uncultured Calditrichaceae bacterium | reverse complement strand
GTTTAAGAAACTTAATTTTATTCTGAAGTGGTCGAAAATTTATTAAACCGCCTTGATCATCGGTAAAAAAATAAACTCCGCAAAATTTGGAGGATTCCAAATGCGCCGTAAAGTACCGCATCTGTACAATTCAATCATAATAGGAATACTGGGAATATTTATTTTCCTTGGGAACATACCGTTAACTGCCGGGGGCTGGTATCGTATGTCCCACAATGATGAAATCGTGGGTTTTGTGGACGCGGTTTCGCTGGATGGCGGCGTCTATCAGTTGTATGCTCTCGGGCAGTTCAATATGTTTTATAAAACAGAAAATGGCGGATATAGCTGGGATATGTCAACCATCGGTTCGGAGAACGATCTGGTTTCCATTACGGCGGCTTATGACGGAGAAAATGCTGAATACGTTGCTATTGCAGCAGGAACAAATGGCAGCATCTGGCGGTATCAGGCCGAATTAGATCAATGGTCACCTGCCGGAGAGTTTGAACCGGTAAATTACAATGTGGCGTATTTTAATCCCATCGAAGGTAGCTTCTGGGTGGGTGGTGACAGCAGTATGGTTTACATTTCTTATAATTTTGGACGTACATGGCATCGTGACACACTCGATATTGAGAACTTGAACGTCCTGCATTTTACCACGGATTACTCGAATTTGTATTTAATTGGTTCCAGAAATGATACCACATTTGTGCTCAAAAAAGACTACTATATGATTACATATAAGGCTAAGGAAAATAAAACTGCTCAGCTTAATATCAGAGACTCCATTCCGCAATTTGAACCCGTGGCCGTTTATTTGATGAATTCTCAGGAAGGATATAATCATTTGTTGCTGTTACTGGGGAAAAATACGGTTACCGGTGAAACGGAAATATATTCCAAAGATTTAGCTTCCGGACAATTCACTTTTACTCGTATTTTTACAGGGGAATTAGGGAACGTTAAAGATTTAAACGGCTTTGGCAGTGAACCTAATTCGGTTTTATGGATTTCCACGGAAGAAGGCGCTGTTTGGGAAAGCCGGGACAGAGGCGAAAACTGGCAAAAGATTTATGCCGATCCGGATAATACACCTTTGGGGCCGATTGTAACCTCGGATTATGACGGCGACCACGGACGCATTCTTGGAGCCAATGGTCTGGTGCTAAAATATGGGTTCGAATTTTTTTATTCCTCACCTCCCGTAAACGGAATGATGACTTTAGAGCAAAATGCCATTATGCTGAGATTCTCACAGGTTCCGGATATGGAAAGTGTTTCGGCAGGCGTGCAAATATCCAGCCGGTATCATGGCCGTATTCCGTTTTATCCGGAATACGATTCCTTTGATTCCACGGTTATTTTTCTTGAGCTGGATGATATGGAGAGTGTCGCAAGAATTCCGGGAGATGTCTGGAATATCACGCTTTCGGAACAATTGCAAGAAAGGACGCTGCCCAACAATCAACTGATGCGTCCGGTGAATATGGATCTGACGCTTATTCCGGTGAGAAATTCCGTTTTCAAATGGGAAAAATACAAACAAGGCATGGCGGCTCAATACGGGATGACCAATTTTGTAACCGGCCTGTTCAACAACGATGATGCGTTGGATTTAATCACTTTCACCGGAGATTCGTTGATCTGTTTTAGCGGTGACACGGTATTCACCCAACCGGTTACGAGATTGTATTTTCCGGAAACCATTTCATTGGATCCTCATATACGTAAACAACTGGTAGTGATAAATCTGGATCATGACGGCCGGCCGGATTTGATTCTTTATGACGGCACTTCGATCCATCTGCTGGTGAATACATCCCAGGGAGACGGATTCGAATTTCAGGAAACCGATTTTGTTTATTCGGGTGATAACATCAGACAGGTGATTCCTTATAATAAAAATAATAACGATCAGGTTGATCTCCTGGTGTTGGCGAATAACATTTACACCATCCCGGATGTGAATGTGGATTCCTTAGTAAATTTTACCGTAAATCATGAGATTCAAACGAACACGTATCGTCAAATTCAAGTGGGCGATATCAATGCCGATGGGTACCAGGACTTGGTAATGATCGACAATAACGGCTCGCTTATTTTTAGGGCCGGCGATACTTCGGAAACATTTTCTTACGATAAAATCGCTTATACCCTTAAGCAGGGTTACGAACAGGTGAACATGGCCGATTTGGACGGCAACGGTACTCTGGAAATTTTAGCCAGAGACGGCGCGCAGATTGAAGTTTACACATTGAACAATGTTTATTCCTGGCGCTTTGATTCCACTGAAATCCAGGTGATTGCTTCTACTACAGGTAGCACCATTGTGGATTTTGTCGTTCAGGATTTCGGAGGGATAAAAAATGAAAACACCTTAAGTGTTCTTGATGTGGCGCTGATTACTACGGATAGCCTTGAAATTTTTGAAAACGTTGTAACTACTGAAAAAGTATATCTTTTTAGACCACGCCGCTCTGAATTTATTGATGTCCCTTTTTCGCCCCGCTTTCTGCTTTATGGTGATTTCAACATGGATGGATTGTTGGATTTATGCCTTTCCGAACAGGAAGGAGGCAATTTTACAATCTGGACGAAGTTGAGCTGGAAGCCTGAAGTAACCGCACAAATGCTGCGGCGTAATCAGATTACTTTGACATGGGATCCCTTACCGGATACCCTCGGCGTGCTGGATTATTACCGCGTACTTCGCGATACGGTTCCTTTCAGATACAACCCGGATGCTTTTATTCGACAGACGAATACTAATCAATTTGTTGACTGGGAGGTGGAGAACTTTCGGAGTTATTGGTATTCCGTTCAGGCTGTATATGATGGCGGTATAGAAAGCGACTGGTCGGAACCGATGCTTATGGAAACCTTTATTGCTTTGAATGGCGAACAGTATGCTGCACTGGACGACAGTACGCGCCCCTACCTGGTTCAATCATCAATCCATGTTCCTGCCGGAACGGAATTTGAAATATTGCCCGGTGCTCGAATTGCGTTTTCTCAGGGAACCGGATTGGATGTATACGGCGGACTACGCGTTTCTGGTCAGGGGGATGTTCGGATGGTCGAAATGTTTCCGTTCAACTATGAATCGGAAGCACCATGGAAAGGGATTCATATTTATGCAGGCACGGATACGGTACATATGGAATGGTTCTCGATCTTCGGAGCGGAAATTGGATTGAAGGCAGAGAACCGTCCGCTAAAAATGCGCTATGCCGGTATCATTAAGAACCAGATCGGCCTGGATTTTGCGGGCGACAGTTTGTATTTCCAAAACATGGTCTTTGATTCCAATTTAACGGCGATTTCTCTGGGAGCGGGATCACGGACCGAGGTTCGCAATATTACGGTAACCCACTCTGCGATTAGTAGTTTGGTGGCAAGCGGCGACGCCCGGGCTAAAGTGCGTAATGCCATTTTCTGGGCCAATGCGGGGCCGGTGGTTAAAGAGAATTCGGACACCCAATTATCCTTTTCCTATTCCACTGTGGATTCGCTGCAGCCCGATATTCAGCAAACGGAAATTTCAAGGCTGGCGCCGGTATTCATGCCGCCCGATTCCGGTGAATTTCGCCCGGCTTATATGTCACCAACCATTGACGCCGGTGATCCGAGCGATGATTTCAGCAATGAACCCCAGCCCAACGGCGGACGGATTAATCAAGGCGTATTCGGCGGCTTATTTTATGCCACACGCTCGTTTCAACCGAGATTGCGTATTTTGACGCCTGAACCGATACGGTTTGCCGCCCGGCCCGGCGCGTCCGATTCACTTACTATCGGGCTGTATAATTTTGGTCATACGGAATTAATGCTCTACGATGCGCGGGTTGCTCAGGATACCACGCACTTTAAAATTTTAATGGCGGAACAATTACCCGTGGCGCCCGGAGATACATCATGGATTACTGTAATCTTTCAGCCGGAAGAACGCATCAGCTATAATGATATGTTGCAATTCGTGTGCAACGATCCACATCTGGTGCAAGGTATTCTGCAAGTGTCCATCGAGGGTGAGGGGCTAAACTCGCCTCCGGTAATCGTAGGAACACCGCCGCATTTGGCAAAGGTTGCCAGTTTATATTCTTATCAAATTCAGGCGCAGGACCTGGACAATGACCCGTTGCAATTCCGTGCGCTTAGTCTGCCCCAGTGGTTGCAGCTTTCCAATGATGGGGTGCTGAGCGGCACACCGGCCCTGAAAGACACCGGAAACTATGAGATTCAGATTGAAGTGGACGACGGCTTTGGCGGCATTGCTCCTCTTAACTTTCTGCTCCGTGTGGGACCGGGAGATTTAAAATATATTCCCGATGTACTCCTTTCCGCTTTGCCTTCTGCGGTTATCAAAGAAGCGGCGGTACGGTTTCATTTTACCGTGCAGGATAGCAATGTTCTCACCGGATTGACCCCGCCGAATACGAACAGAATCCGTTATTTTCTGTTCAATGCAACCACAGGGGACACCATCGCCTTAGTGGATACCATCGGGATCAGCGAAGTCCGCTTTTATCCTTTAGTCGACGGTGCTTATGTATTTCGAATATGGGCTTATAATCAAAAACTGATGGGACAAAAAGGCGAGAAAGCGCAAACCGCTTTATTTGCCATTCAAGCCGATCGGCGTTCCACCATTCGGTTCCGCTGGTATATGATGGCCTTTCCTCGCGAAGAAACCATCGACTGGAATACGTTCCAGTTGGGCGATTCTTCGGCGGTATTGCTGCACTGGGACAACGCGGAAGAAGAGTACGTGCCGGTGTCACGCACCGAGCTAACTCCCGGGCAGGCATTCTGGATGCTGCCGCTTAAACAGATTACCCTGGATGTAAGTAGTTTTGAGAACCGTTTTAAGGGGCAGGTCGCTGTGGAATTACAGCAAGGCTGGGATCAGGTGGGTATTCCGGTCAACTATTCCGTCCGTTGGCAGGATATTCGATTCCGCTTAGAAACCCA
This sequence comes from uncultured Calditrichaceae bacterium, assembly GCA_964547355.1. Lineage (GTDB taxonomy): Bacteria > Calditrichota > Calditrichia > Calditrichales > Calditrichaceae > CAZJNP01. The sequence goes on along the minus strand of CAZJNP010000008.1, from coordinate 16,239 downwards.
AGATATCGAAGTAAGTTTTCTGGAAGCGGTTAAAGCCGGTTATCTGGAACCGGCCGTCTTCTGGTTCGTCCAGTCTGCGGAATCTCAGGGCTATGACTGGTCTGTAGTAGATACAGCTACGGTCGCCTGGCCCTGGCGCGGTTATTGGGTGAACGCTAAAACAGCCGGGCAGTTGATCTTTACAAATCAGCCAGCCTTTGCGTCAGACAGCAGCCTGCAGATTACCCCGATTGCCAAGCGCAACGCCGGCGATCCGATCGCCGGACAGGGGTGGCAGATGAGCCTGCATCTCAGCAATAAACAATACAATGATTACAAAAACGTTTTTGGCATGTATCCCACCGATGTACCGGTGGTATCGGAACCGCCCCATTTCGGCGATTTTTGCTCGCTCACCTTCACCACGCCGCAAGGTGCGGCCACGCAATTCATTCAGGAAGAGTTTACGGATTTGTCCGATGTGAAAACCTGGCAGGTGCAAGTGTATTCCAAGAATACCGACCAGGAACACGTCCTTTCTTGGGATAACCAATCGGCCAGCGATCAGAACCTTTACGTGTACTTAGTGGATATGGAGCGGGAAGAAATCATTCCCATGCATCAGGAAACAGAATACCGCTTTAAACCCAGCCAAAACGTGACGCGTTTTAAAATCTACGCTACGCAGGATGCGTCATTTAAGCCGCAGATCGTGCCGTTGGTGTACAAATTACAGCAGAATTATCCCAATCCGTTCAATCCGAAAACGACCATCCGGTTTGGTTTGCCGGAGGAAGCGGACGGTAAGCAGGTCACTTTGAAAATCTTTGACGTGTTAGGACGGGAAGTGCGCACACTTTACAGCGGAAAACTTTCCAAAGGCTACCATAAATTCGAATGGGACGGCACCAATCAGGCGCGGCGTCAGGTGGCTTCGGGCGTGTATTTTTACCAGTTGATTTCCGGTAAAAAGAAGCTGGTGCGTAAAATGGTATTGTTGCGTTAACCCGAATGAAATTATTCTTTATTCACATACTTACGGCTTTTTATGCGGCGGCGGCTACCATAGCGCCGCCGCATGCGTTTAAAGGCGGATGGCAGGCCCAGGGAGAGACGCGCCTGTATCCGGCCGATCGGCTTTACGAATACATGGACGGTGCGGCCGAACTGTTTCTGGAAATGGGATGCAATGCCCTGCAGGTTCAGATTTACGAACAGGAGGGGCAGGAAATCAGCTTGGAGCTTTTCGAGATGCGCGATGTAGCCGCGGCGACCGGTATTTTTTTATGGCAGCCAGGAGCATGCGATACGCTTGGCTTGCTTACCGTGCCCTGCAAAATTAATCCGTATCAGGTTATTTTTTACAAAGACCGGTATTTTGTACGCATCGCAAATTTCAGCGGGGCGGAGCCTTTGCTGAATGCTATGCTGGAATTAAGCCGCGCGATTATTGCGCAGATTCCTGAAAAAGGTACTACTGATCCCTTCACAGCTTTTCCGGAACAGGGAAGAATCCCTGCTAATGAAAGAATTTTGCGTGGCCCTGTTTCGGTGCGTTTGTTTTTCGGTCGGCCGCTGGACCTGGGATTTTTGAATTTGGGCGGGCCAGTTTATGCTGCAGCGGCCCGTTACAGCATTCCGGCGGACGGATATCGCATAGTGGTATATTATGAAAACGCCCGCCAGGCGTTAGCGGTTTTTCAGGCCGTCCAGGCTAAAAGTGGTGCCGCTTCTTCCGGCGGTGCTGCGGTACACTTATATCTGCCTCCGTTTAACGTCCGCCTTTCCTTGCAAGATAATCGGCTAAGTCTTACCTTTACCGTTACGTCAAATAAATAAAGCCAAATTGCAGAATCGTTCGGTTTGGGGTTGACTCAAGGCCGGAGAGGCATGATTCAAAGGGGCTAAAAGCTCATTCCCGATGCACTTTATGGTCTGGCGATAACATACAGGGAGATCAATGGAAGAAAACCATTCATCGCAACTGTTTGAACGGCTAATGCGCAGAATGATCGCGCCACCCGGTGCGCTGTTCACGGTGCAGCTGGATACAGAGCAATCCGACGTACAGCGGTTGGTTCATGCGTTTTTGATTTTATTGGCAGGTGAGGAACATCCCGATTTTAAACGGGCGCAGACGGTTTTACGTGAGTTAGAGGATAAACCGCAGTACAGCGCGGAAGCCGAATTTTTCCGAATGGGGCTTGAGCTCATCCCGGCCGAAATGAGCACAAAATTCCAGGCTGACCCCAGTTTGGCGCAAGATGCCGGGCAGGCTGTCCATCACTGGACGAAACTTTCCCGAATGAAAAAATTACACATTTTGCGCAAGGTGTTCTTCCCGGAAGGACTCGGGCTGGACGACGCCACAAATCGCAAGAAAGCCGTTGAAAAACTACGTGAGAAACGCACGGTGCGCATTACGCAATTCAGCGCTCCGGCCATTCGTGATCCGTTAAAGGAAATCCTGTTTACTTCCAATCTTTTGCTGACCCTGCCATTAAGCGCCGACCCCGCCTCTTGGGACGCGCCGCAGGATTTGAAGGAAACGCTGAAACACATCCGCACGGAACCGCAAAAATACTGGTACGATCATCCCATTCCCCTGGGCATCGGACCAGAGCAGAACGAAGCCCTGTACGGATTGCAAGGGCTGGAAGAAGCGGTGGCGTACGAAAAAGCGCGTGGTCTGCTTGCGGCGTCGGATGTGCTGCATGTGGCGCTGTCGGCTTCGGTTACCCATGACGGTCTGCATAGCATCGCCCGCCCGTATTTTGAATACGTGTTTGGCAAATACGCGCATTTCCGCCATTTGCGCCTGTATATTTTTACCGAGCAGGACACCCAACGCATCATCTGGGAAATCCTGTTGCCGTTGGCGAATTATTTCAGGATGGAAGAAGAAAGCCAGACCCTGTACGAAATCTTTGGCGTGGACGGCGAGTACGGCCGCCACTATTCTTTTTTAAAGGCCGTTGGTGCCTTGTGGCAGGTGTTTGTGGCCCCCGGGTTAAAAGCCACGTTTAAGATCGATCTGGATCAGGTGTTCGATCAGAAGGCACTGGAAAAAGAGACCGGACGTCCCGCATTTCAGCATTTTAAGACGCCGGTATGGGGCGCGCGCGGAAAGGACGCAGCGGGAAAAGAAGTGGAACTGGGCATGATTGCCGGCGCTTTGGTCAATCAGCAGGATATTCAAACATCCCTTTTTACGCCCGATGTGACTTTTCCCGAAGGGGCGGATTACGCCCCGGACGAGTGGATTTTTTACAGCCGTCTGCCGCAGGCTCTGAGCACGGAGGCGGAAATGATGACGCGTTACAACAATCCGCCCGACGGGCGCGTTTCCCGGGTGTTGCAACGGGTGCACGTGACCGGCGGTACCAATGGTATTCTGATCGATGCTTTGCGCCGTCATCGCCCCTTTACGCCCTCGGTTATCGGCCGGGCGGAGGATCAGGCCTATCTTCTTTCCGCATTGTTCGGACACCCGCCCCTGTTGCGTTATGTGCACAAAGACGGATTGATCATGCGCCACGACAAGGAGTCCTTTGCCCGGGAAGCCATACAGGCCGCGGCGTTGGGTAAACAGGTGGGTGATTACATGCGCATCCTGCTGTTCTCCTATTATGCGCGCGCCCTGCCGTGGGATTTCTCCCGCATCAAAGGGGAGATCGACCCCTTTACCGGCTGTTTTGTTTCGCAGATTCCGGTGACGCTGGCGTTCCTGCGCGCCGCTTTTCGGGCGTTGCATTCAATGGCGCAAGGCGCGCCGGCGCAGGGAGAGGAGCTCATCCGGCTGACGGCCCGCAGGGTTCGGCCGTGGCTGGAAAAAATCGCCGCCGGAGAAAATCCCATGCTTACGGTGTACCGCCGCGAACGAAAAGGCTGGGACTTGTTTTATGATTTACTGGATCGGACGCAGCAGTCTCTGGACCGAGGCGATGGTTTTGCGGAGGAAATCCGAAACCGGTTTGCGGGTATTTTAAAAGACTGCCGGTTGAATCTTAAAGAAGACACTTGAGGAGAATATGGATCTGAAATATAAAACCTACACCAGCCCTTCCGGGATGGAGATTCTGGTTGGACAGGACGGACGCAGCAATGATGCGCTGACGTTTAAAATCGCCCGGGGCAACGATTTGTGGTTTCACATCAGCGGATTTTCGGGCAGTCATGTCATCCTGCGCTGCGCCGAAGCGCCTCAGCCGCCGACCCGGGAAGACATCCGGTACGCGGCCATGCTGGCGGCGTACCACTCCAAAATGCGGGACGCGGGTAAAGTGGCCGTGCATTACTGCCGGGCCGGAGACGTGCGTAAGCCCAGAAAGGCAAATCCGGGACAGGTGCAGATTCGAAACTATAAACAGGTGAAAGTGACGGCGAAACTGCCGGAATCCGAATAAGGAGCTGAACGAAATGACAAAGAAAAAAGAACAAGCGCAACATCGTCAAATGACTTCCATCGAGGCCGTCATTTTTGATCTGGGCCGGGTACTGGTAGATGTGGACCTGACGCAGGGAATTTTTCGCTATCTCAAACAGGCCGCGCCGGATGAAGACCGCCGCCTGATGGAGCATCTGTTCGCCCAGGAGTATTTCAGAAAATACATCCGCGGACAAATGACGCCGCAGGAATTTTTTTCACATTTCAAACAATACCTTAACGCGCCGCTGGATTTTGAACAATTCAAAAAAGAGTGGTGCCGGGTGTTCAAGCCCATGCCCGGCATTGAGGAACTGGTGCGCACGCTGAGCCAAAGCTACCGTCTGGGCTTACTTTCGGACATCGGCCCTCTGCACTGGGCGCATCTAAAAGAAATGCTTGGGGTGATAAAATTTTTTCCGCGACCGCTGCTTAGCTTTGAAACCGGCTGCATAAAACCCCAGCCCGAGTGCTTCCGTATGGCAGCGCAGAGTGTAGATTGCCCGCCCAAAAAATGCCTGTTTATCGACGACCGGGAAATTAACGTTCAGGGCGCGAAAGCGTTTGGCATGCAGGCCGTTCAATTCACAAATACGGAAAACCTGCGCCGGGAATTGCAATCCCTGGGCGTTTTGTAACCGACGCTGTTGTGGGATTTGGTTGTTGGTTATTAGGTTGTTTGCAAATCTGTTTATAGCATGCGTTGAGATTACAACTCCGCAGGAGTGGTATGATCATATCCTGGCGTCGCATCGGGTATTTGATTGTTGCGTAATTTGGTTAATTGTTGTTAGGTTGTTTGTAAGTCCGTTTATATCATGCAATGAAGTTACAGCTCCGTAGGAGCGGCATATCTGTAGCACAATGAATCCATAAAAAAACAAAACCCCGTTAGGGGTGAAATCAAAACCAAAAAAACGAAGATAGATCAAGAAAACAAAAAAACAGACGAATCCCGGCAACGGAAAATCACCGTCAACAGAAAGCAATACCGACGTTTCATCCATTTCTAACGGCTAACCGTTTTGTAACCGGCGGGGTTTCTTACCGTCCGGAAATTTGCTATATTCCGTGCCGTTATATTTGAATGAAAGGAAAGGGAACGGTCATGGATATGGACGCTTTGATCGAAGAGATGAAAAAGGTAAAAGTCTATCTGATGAGTCCCACCAAACTGGACGATTTGTTAAACAGCGTGGAAGAAATCGTATTCGAACGGGATACGCTCATCTCGGGATACATCAGAATACTCAGGCACGGCGCGCATTACATCACCCAGGAAACCACAGATAAAAATGAGGTTGTCCTGCGCCTGTATCCTTCCATGGAAGAGGCCGAAGCGCTGGTACGTGATCATCTGGACACATACGATCAGATGTGGGACGGCTGCGGATGTAAAGTGGATTACTATTCGTAGCTTATAATGAAATGCAGGAGCGTGGTTTTTTCTTTTTTTGTGCTCATGCTTAGGCATAAAACCCACCGAGAATATTTAAGCTATGAAAGATGAATAGCCCCGAGCTTCAGCTCGGGGTTGACAATATCCAATTAAATGATAGGGCTTCAGCCCCAAATTTAGTAATGTGAAACTTCTGCATCGCAAGAGTATATGCGAGAGCAGGAGCAGGAAAAAAGATGCTCTGTACTTATTGCAGGAGCCGTTCATTTTATTACCTAACCCAAGGATGTTTTTTCCATTCCGGAATGATTTTCGTTTATGAAACCGCTAAATAAACAAATTCTCAAACTGGCCGTACCGAACATCATCAGCAATCTGACCGTGCCTTTGCTCTCCTCGGCAGACACCGCACTGGTAGGGCATCTGCCGGAGCCTTATTTTATCGGCGCGGTGGCGCTGGGCAGCATGATCTTCAATTTTATTTACTGGGGATTCGGCTTTCTGCGCATGGGCACCACAGGCTTTACGGCTCAGGCATACGGCGCCGGCGATCACAGAGAAATGGTTTCCTTTTTGGGACGGGCCTTGCTAGTCAGCCTGGCAGGCAGCCTGCTGGTGATCGCCCTGCAGAAACCGATTGCCGAATTCAGCTTTTACCTGATTCACGGTTCGGATTTAAGCGAACATTACGCCCGGCGCTATTTTTACATCCGCATTCTGGCCGCTCCGGCCACGCTTGGTTTGTACGCGTTTCAGGGCTGGTTTTTAGGCATGCAGAACGCCAAATACCCCCTGTATTTAACCGTGGCCACCAATCTGCTGAATCTGGGATTTAATGTGCTTTTTGTGCTGGGTATGGACATGAACTCCGACGGCGTGGCTTGGGGAACGGTTTGCGCGCAGTATCTTGGACTTATTCTGGCGCTTTTTCTTTTCAGAAAAAAATACGGCGCCTATCTGTTTCATTTTGATCTGAAAGCGGTTTTGGAAATGGCCGCCTTAAAGTGCTTTTTCTCCATCAACAGCGACATCTTTTTACGCACATTGGCGCTGGTATTTGCATTTTCTTTTTTTACGGCCAAGTCCGCCGAATTCGGGGACAATGTACTGGCAGCCAACAGTATTTTACTTCAGTTGTGGATGATCTTTTCTTACGGTATTGACGGATTTGCGTACGCGGCGGAAAGTCTGGTGGGCAAATCGGTTGGCGCCGGAGATGTGTCCGGACTAAAGCGCGTCATTCGGGCCATTTTCCTTTGGGGCATGGGACTGGGCGCGGCGTTTTCCCTGTTGTATTTTGCCATCCCCGGTGTGCTGGCTCGTCTGTTTACCGGTCAGGAAGCGGTGATTTTACTGGTGCAGCGCTATTTTTTATGGACACAGGTTGCGCCAGTGCTGAACAGCGTGTGTTACATCTGGGACGGCGTGTACATCGGGGCCACGGCTTCGCGGGCCATGCGCAACACCAGTTTTGTGGCCACCTTTCTTATTTTCCTGCCGGTCTATTATGTCAGCAGAAATCTGTGGGGCAATCACGGCATGTGGCTGGCCATGACGTTGTTCATGGCGGCGCGCGGTTTTTCGCTCCATGCCCTGCGGGTCAAATACATTTACCGGCTTAAACCGTCTGATGGGCCGGCGTATTGATTTTGGCAAAGCACTGATCCAGAAAATCCGATTCAAACGTATCGTTATCGGGATAAACAAACCCAAAGGTCTTCAGCCAGATATCGGCCTTTTCCATGCACAAATAGAAAAACACCTTGCCGTGCCAGGGCGCGAAGGCGCGGTGCAGATGGGTGAATTTTTCAATCTTGATAGGGTCCGGGTAGGTCAGTTTGCCGTGGGGATCCGGGATCAGCTCCATCTGATGGATTTTGGTAGGCAAGCCCAGCGTGCGGATTTTTTTGAGCACCGGCTTGATAAACGTGACCGAACCAAAAGAGACAAACAACACTTCCTGCGGCGTAAACCGCTCCAGCAATTCCTGAACGATGGCGTGGTAATCCTCTTTCCAGCCCCGGTAATAAATAATGGGATGAAAATGAAAGGAAACTTTTACGCCGCGGTCTGCCACCGCTCTGGCGGCGGACAACCGTTTTTTTAGACTGGCGGTAAAGTGTTCTTCGTTGTCAATGATGATCTGCGGATTTAACGACCAACTGCACACGATGTTGGGCGGGACGTCATTTTCCATAAAGTAACGGATATTGTCCGATTTGGTTTTAAATTCCAGTAAAACGTTGGGATGACGCTCGGCAAAGCGGCAAAGCGCATCCAGAATCCCGTTGCGGTTGCCAAACGCCAGGGAGTCCGAAGACTGTCCCGTACCGATGTGGTAACGGCGTTCGGGGTTCAGTTGCAGGCGGTTCAGTTTTTCTTCCAGCGAAGCGTCGATAACGATTTTGTCGCTGTAAAAGGTCTGGATGGTGCAATAACTGCAGCCAAAGGAGCAGCTTTCCACAGCGTCGATGGTTTTCAGGTTGCAGCATACGGTACGCGGCGATTGTACCGGACATTCCCCGAAGATATTGTCTTCCGAGGCTTCTACGACCACCTTGTTTCGTTCCCGTTGGGGCAGCGTGGGCAGTCCCTGCTCGGGATAAACTTTGAGCATCCTTTTTAAGGCCTGCATATGCGCCTGCAAACGCTGCAGGAACTGATGTTTATCGCGATGCGCTTCCGGAAAGGTTTGACGCCACCAGTCCTGCAAAGACGATTCCCGCCACATGGACACATCCCGGCAGGCTTCGCTTAGCTGGCGAAACTCCTGGAACGTGAGGCGATATGTTTCGGCCAGAAAAGAGATAAATTCCTGCTGATCGGAATTCAACAAAAGGAAAAACCGCTCTTTTTTAAATTGGTTTAATTTTGTCTGATAATCGATGGTTTTTGACATTTTCCCCGGGTGTTTCGTTTTTTATTTTGACCGCTAAATTTCCATATTTGAACGCCCGGTTGTCAAATTTAATTTCCGAAGTAGGAGCAAAAGAAAGAGAAGGAGCAGGAAAAAAACAAAAAAAGGCGACCCTTTTCCGGCCGCCTTTAAGAGGTTGGTTACTGAATATTTTTCAGAATTTCCAGCAGATAGTCCCAGATGTGCGCTACCGACTCGATGCGGATTTTCTCATCCGGAGAATGAGCGCCTAATATGTCAGGGCCGAAGGAGATCATATCCATCCCGTCGTAGTGTTCGCCGATGATGCCGCACTCCAGGCCGGCGTGGATGGCTTTCACTTCCGGTTCCTGCCCGTATTTTTGCGTGTAAATTTTTTTGCAGGTGGCCAGTAGTTTGGAATCGGGATTCGGTTCCCAGGCCGGGTAACCGTCGCCGTGTTCCACCTTGAATTCCGCCAGTTCGCCCAGGGCGCGTATTTTACTGGCAATGTCCTGCACCTCGGAGGCAACCGACGATCTTTGCGAGGTCAGCAGTTCCACGCTTTCATCCTTGGTCTCGATAATGGCCATATTGGTGGAGGTTTCCACCAGATTTTCAATGGCGTGGCTCATGGCGATGACTCCGTGCGGCATGGCATAAATAAGACGCACCATTTTTGCCGAAAAATCATCGGGGAATACCTTACTGACTGCATCCGAGTTTTCCACTGCCGCAAACACGTCCTTGTCCACGAATTTCAATTCATCTTTGAACGTTTTATCCAGATCGGCAACAATCTTTTTCAGGGTTCCCACCTGATCGGAAGAAACTGTGACAATGCTGATGGCTTCCCGCGGAATGGCGTTGTGCTTGCTGCCGGCGTCAATGGCCGCAATTTTAATGTCTGTTTGTTCCAGCAGGGCATACAGCAACCGGCCCATCAGAATGATGGCGTTGCCCAAACCTTCGTGGATGTTCAGCCCGGAGTGTCCGCCGCGCAGGCCGCCGATCTTAAGCTGAAAGGTCTGATGGTTGGCGGGAACATCCTGCCACTCAATCGTTTTGGAAAGGGTTGTGTTCAAGCCGCCGGCGCAGCCGATGTACAGGGCGCCTTCTTCCTCTGAGTCGATGTTTAGCAGAATTCGGCCTTTTACGAAATCGCTTTGCAGGGCGCTGGCGCCGGTCAGGCCCGTTTCCTCGTCCACCGTAAACAGGAATTCTAGCGGCGGATGCGGAATATCCTTGGCTTCCATTAAGGCCATGCCCATAGCCACGGCGATGCCGTTATCCGCCCCGAGCGTGGTGCCTTCCGCGGTTACCCAGCCGTCTTCCACTTTCATCTTAATGGGGTCTTTGGAAAAGTCGTGCTCCGTGTCGTTGTTCTTCTCGCACACCATGTCCAGGTGGCCCTGAATGACAACGGCCGGGCGGTTCTCCATACCCGGCGTGGCCGGTTTGGAAATGAGCACGTTACCCACCTGATCGGTTTTGGCTTCCAGTCCCAGATTTTTAGCGAAGTTCAGCACGTATTCCCGCACGGCTTCTTCGTGCTTGGAACAGCGTGGAATCTGGTTTATGGCGTAGAAATTTTTCCATACATTCTTCGGTTCCAGGTTTTCAATCACTTCTTTCACAACGGCCTCCTGTTTATTTGATCTCATTGCTTTCAATGGGCTAAGTTACTGAATATTTTAAATAAATGAAAAGATTTTTTGGGATCCAAATGGCCTTTAGGTTGCCGTGGACATTACTTCTGCCTGTAATCGAACTACTGGCGACACGGCTTTTATTTTGGATAATTTTAATTGAACCGGATGTGAATTAACGTTAAAATTGAAAAAACACTAACAGAATGCACTTATGAAAAAACAAAACAAACGCAGACAGGAAATTCTTTCTCTGGTAAACACGGAATTCGAAATTTTGCGGGGCAAACCCTATCCCTTTGGAGCGAATATCGAGAGAGGAGGAATCAACTTCGCCATTTATTCGCCTAACGCACGGGTCGTGTCTCTGGTGGTTTTTAATGAATGCTCTTCAGACCCGCTGATGGAATTCCCCCTGGATGACCGTATGAATCGAACCGGTGATGTGTGGCACTGTTTTATTAAAGGATTGGATGTTGGAATTCGTTACGGATATCGCGTTATTTGCGACGATTCAGGGGAGGGCGGATCGCCGGCTTGTAAAGGCGAAGTCATTTTGCTGGACCCGTATGCCAGGGCCACCTGTGGCGGGGATACCTGGAGTAAACCGTTGAAGATCGAAAGGGAAGGCAAGCAGCACACCTTCCGCCTGTCATTAATCGTTGACGATTATTTTGACTGGGGTAGCGACGCGCCGCCTGCAATTCCCTTACGGGACAGTATTATTTATGAATTACACGTGCGCGGCTTTACCAGGCACCCTTCCTCCGGCGTTACTTCGCCCGGCACCTTTTGGGGGTTGACTGAAAAAATTCCCTATTTGAAAGATTTAGGTGTCACTGCCGTTGAACTAATGCCAGTGACCGATTTTGATGAAACTTACCCGGAACGGAAAAATTCCGAAACCGGCCAACCGCTGTATAATTTTTGGGGCTACGATCCGATCAGCTTTTTTGCCTTAAAAGCGGCTTTTGCCAAAAATAGTCAATACGGTAAAGCGGTTCAGGAATTCAAGGAAATGGTTAAAGCCTTTCATGCGGCCGGGATCGAAGTGATTCTGGATATGGTGTTTAATCACACTGGCGAGGGCGATGAAAATGGCCCGGTTTACCATTTTAAAGGGATGGACCCCAAAGTGTTTTATATGATGGATAAGCAAAGCGGACAATATCTCAATTTTTCGGGATGCGGAAATACGCTGAACTGTAATCACCCGGTAGTGCGCGATATGATCCTGGACAGCCTGCGCTACTGGGTAACGGAAATGCATGTAGACGGTTTCCGCTTTGATCTGGCCTCTATTCTGGGACGCGGACGGGACGGTTCGGTGCTGACCAATCCTCCGTTGATCGAACAGATTGCCGAGGATCCTATTTTAGCGCACACTAAATTAATTGCGGAAGCGTGGGACGCAGCCGGGTTGTACCAGGTGGGCACCTTCCCGCATTTTCAGCGCTGGATGGAATGGAACGGAAGATTCCGCGATGATGTACGTCGCTACTGGCGAGGGGATAAAGGCATGGTTTCCGCTCTGGCCACCCGTTTGGCCGGCAGTTCCGATTTGTACCAGGACGACGGCCGGGAACCGTTCCACAGCGTGAATTTTGTGACCTGCCATGACGGATTTACCCTGCACGATCTGGTCAGTTACAACGAAAAACACAACTGGGCCAACGGCGAGAACAATAAAGACGGCTCTGATTTTAATTTGAGCTGGAATTGTGGGGTGGAGGGAGAAACCACGGACGCAGCGGTTCTGGCGCTTCGCAGACGCCAAATGAAAAACTTTGCTGCTACTTTACTATTAGCACAAGGTGTACCCATGATTTTAGCCGGGGACGAGTTTGCCCGCACTCAAAAAGGAAACAATAACGCCTATTGCCAGGATAATGAAATCGGCTGGGTGAACTGGCGTCTGGCGCAGCGGAATGAAACATTGACCCGCTTTTTTAAACGGTTGATCGCCTTCCGAAAAGCGCATCCCTGCCTGCGCCGCGAACGATTTGAAGTGGCAACCGTCGATGGTCAGCCGCAAATGAGCTGGCACGGTGCAAAGTGGAATCAACCCGACTGGAGCGAAGAAAATCACTTTTTGGGACTGCACTATCTTTCGGAATCGGATAAGGGAAAAGCGGTTTACCTAATGTTCAACAGCGCGGCGCAGCCGGTTATTGCGGAATTGCCTCCGGGCAAAGGACATTCCCGCTGGCACCGGGTAATGGATACTTCTTTACCGTCTCCGAACGATTTTAGCGATCCGGGTCGGGAAAAACGGCTAAGCGATCAGAAAAGATACCGTGTAAAAGAACGGTCGGCGGTAATGTTAATTCTGAAATAAAAAAAGCCGCCCCGGGCGGAGACGGCTTTTTGCTGATCATGGCAGTTAATTATTCTGTCAGCGTGTCAAGATCATTTTCTTTGTCACCGATTTCACCGGACTCTGGAATGTGTAAAAGTACAGTCCGGAAGGCACCGGCTGACCATTGGCATCCTTTCCGTTCCAGGTAAAGAGATGCATTTGGCTATTCAAATTACCTTCGAAAAGTGTTAATATTTTTTCCCCAGCCACATCGTAAATGGTTAGATTAACGGGAATCTCGTTCTCATTAAATGAGGAGAGATCAAATACGATGGTTGTGCTGGGATTGAAGGGGTTCGGATAATTCTTGATGAAAAAGGCCTGTGGTACGCTGTAATCTGCCGGGTCCGCCGCAGTCGCTTTAGGTGTGGCATGCACCGGACCGTGCTCGCTGCGCAGGCCGTTCATATCCACATCCACCAGTTTGTACCAGTAGGTGGTTCCGTTAATCACAGAGCGGTCGGTGAATGTGTAATTAATGATATGAGACGAATTCCCGGCTCCTTTTAAGGATGGTTCGTTAACATAGGAGGCCAGTTCGTTATAGCCCTGTTCCTTCTGCGTACTGCGCAAGATGACGAAACCCTGGTTGTTTATCTCGGAAGCAGTGCTCCATTTTAAGGTTACGCTCCCGTTACCGGTTGTAGCTGTAAAGGAAGTAAGTTCCACCGGAAGAGAATTGTCCCCCAAAATATTTCCAGGAGAGCCCACATCGATGGCATCCCATACGCCGGTTGGAGTCGATTCGAACGCGCCGTCAACTCCCGCTGATGAATTTGACCAATTGGCTCCATCGTTATTGGAGGTGGCGTTCATCTGATCTTTTGCTATTGAAAGGTAAATGGAAGACTGCCCATTATCAACAGGCCATGGAGCGGTGTCATCATAATCAACGGAATCTATTAAAGTACCGGAAGCATCCTTAAGCTTGATAACTTCATTATTGGGGCCAGGAGAGTTAGACAAATTGAACATTGTCTGCCCATCGTCCTTTAAAGAAATTACAATATAGCCTGTTCCCCATGCGCCCTGAAAATCAGCCGCGCTGCTTCCGCAGATGACGGCAATTCCATAGGCGGGCAATGTAACGTCCGGCAGTGTATTAGGACCATCTGTATCTTCATCGTCGATGGTCCAATTTAACAGCGAGATAGGATTGCCGGTAGTGTTCGCAATCTCAATGTACTGGGTTTCATTGGTCAGTTCACTTGAAGCGGCATTGTACATGATTTCGGTTATGATTACCGAACCTAATTCTTGTGCAGTCAATAAAGGAACGGATAATAATACAAATAATAAGATGGTAACTAATTTTTTCATAACACCTCCCTTTTCGAAATAAGTATTCAATTTGTAGTTATGAATTAATCCTTAATTAATAAGTTAATTAATGTAAGGTTAGATGTTGTAAAGGCTTTCATAAAAATATAGTAAAATAATTTTGAAAATCAACCATAAAACAGGCTATTTTTTGAACAAATTCTATGAAAAAATTAGTAAATCCTTTAAAAAGAAAACAAATCCACTAATTTTCCAGATATGTCCTTTTTAATTACATGGGAATGAACTATATTGCATTTAATGTGATCCGTATTGTTCAGCCATTTAAAATACCTTCACAATAAATCATTCGTAATTTCTAAAATTTTTATCTTTGCCTTTTTATCTCCGGCTCCCACTCGGCAAACGTTTCAATATTTACTTTTATCTTAGGATCGGTTTCATAACGTTCGTTGTAATTGTAATACCAACCCAGACATTCGGAGTCGCCTCCGCCGTGGGTGGTAATCAGGAAGCGGTTGGGCAGGTGGCCGATGTTCATGGCCTGATCGCGCGGCGAAGGTTTGTCGCCGCCCTGGGGATCGATGGGAATCCAGCCGTAATTAGGCAGATAGATTTCCGGCCAGCGGTGGAAGACATCGTCCATGCTGGCGTCGTCGCCACGTACCACGATGGCGCCCACATAGCGCGCCGGCAAGCCGGCCGCCCGGGCAAGTGCCACAAAACTAAAAGTGTACTCGGAGCAGGAGCCGGTGCCGCGCTGCAGAACCACCGGTGCCGCGTTCCAGCCGCCTTCCAGTTTGTATTCCAGATGATTGCGCACGTAATCGAAAATGCGCCGCGCCATCCAATAAGGATTCTGTTCCTCGCCCACTATCTCTTTTGCCAGTTTTTGAATATAGGGATTGTGAATATCGTATTTACTGCCGTCCGCGGTGTACTTCTCCCGGATGTTCTTGGGAATGTCTTCCAGCCGACCCGTCTCGTCCGGAAAAATAAAATAGCGGATGGCTGAAATTTCGGCCTCGACAATCATCTGGTCGCGCACGGTTTTGTTGGCGGGAATGCTTTCATATTGAAACACAGCGATGGGCTGGTCCCAGCGGTCGTGTTTGGTTTCCTTGTTTTCCGGGCTGAAATGCACGCTGAGGATTTTTTGCTGTGGCAGATCGTCCGGTACGGCGATAAATGTTTGCAAAGAATTGATCCGTCCGTCGCCGTAAGCGGTCACTTCGTGCGTGAAGGTAATGATGGCCTTTCTTTGATCGGACAGGACAAAGCGCTGATCATCCTTGCGGATGAGCCGGTAAAGGGAATCGGTCTGGAAATCCACATTCCACAGATATTGGCCGTCCCAGGCCATGCCGCGGGCATAGGGACCGGGCGCGTCGAGAATGGCGATGACGGCGCCGCTGCCGGGATCGATCATGTACAGCTCGTCTTTGTAGCGGTCGGCGCACCACAAGTAGGTGCCGTCAAAAGTGAGCCCTTGCGGCCGGCGGGAGGGGGCTTCGAATTTCTGCACCGCCGTGCCGTCGCTTAAATCAATGCGAATGATTTTATGCCTTTTGGAGTCGCTCAGCCACAGGGTTTGCCCGTCCCAGGCGAGTCCTTCGGGGAAATCGGTCGGGGAATCAATCACTCTGCGTACGTGCCCGTCCAGAGGATCGACCTGGAAAATCTTTTTTTGTTTCGAATCTATGTTCCAAAGGAAAGAGCCGTCCCATGCCAGACCCGCAGGCCAGAAACCGGGGGAGGGGATGGTTTTTACTACATTACCTGAGGATGGATCAATTTGAACTAATTTATCTTCATGGTAGTCAGCCAGCCACAAATATGTGCCGTCAAAGGTAAGGCCCGTGGTAAAATGCTGGTTTAGGGGGAAGGATTTTACCACCTGTCCGGGGTGGGCCAATACGAAATGAAAAGCGGCTAAAACGATAAGTATAATGGAAATATTTTTGCTCATGGCGGCAGCCTCTATTTAAAACCGATTAAACCCGAAACGCTTATTTTATCTGCGTTCGATTTGTAAGAAAACCGATCTACTTTTTTTAATTTAAGTGATTTTACAATTAAATGAAATGTAAAAAAGAATAGGCCGTACGCTGCTCGTAATATGAACGCTATGTGACTGTGAGGGTGGGCATTCTGTGAATCATAATAAAATCTTTTTGACGCGGAGAGCATTTCTGTAGCAACTCTTGCCGTGACGGTGGAAAATGATCGGGGAAATCTTTATATTATTTTACATATCTAGTTCCCTAAACC
>CAZJNP010000007.1:0-22319 GCA_964547355.1 uncultured Calditrichaceae bacterium | reverse complement strand
GCTTAATAGAATATCTATTTTGCTTGGAAAATGGCGATATAAAGCACCTTCGGTTACACCGATTTTTTTTGCCAAATTCTTAATGGTCAACTGCTGAATGCTTTTTTCTGAAATTAGCTCAATGGCCGCTTCGATAATTTTCTTTTGTTTTTTTGTAAATCTCATTATAATCGCCAAATGTAAGTAAACGCTTACATACAAGTTAATAAATCGTTTTTCTTAATTCAACAATTATTTCAAAAATTTTTCTTGCTTACAATTTCACTTCGAATAATCCCTTTCATAGCAATTCCTTTAAAGAATTTCGCTTAACTCTTAGAAAAGCAATCGGTTCAATTTTCTCCTTTCTGCAATCGCTACAATCTAGGCCCATGAATCAATTATCTCCGCCTACCATCCTTTTTGACAAAACATGCGATCGGTTAAATTCTAGTAGAAAAAATCAGGCAAATGGGTACATTCTATTTTATGGTCGGTAAAAAGGTTTTTAATCCCAACTCCTTTTATGGTTGTATTTTTAAATTTGCAATAATATATTCTTTGATATGTAAATCAAATTGTTACGGAGGGGATATGAAAACCATCGTTACTGTGTTCCTTTTCATTTTTTCAATGGGTTCATTTTTATTTAGTGGTACGCCGGTGATTGACGGCGTATTCGACGGCGAGGCGGTCTGGGGTCCTCCCGTAGCCGTGGCCGATGGCGTGGCCGGTTGGTCCAATGTAAACATCGATAAGATTTACGTCACTTACGACGACAACTATGTCTATTTCGCCGGCCTTTTTGTATCCGGCGGAGAACCTGCACCCTGGATGCGCGCTGCCTTTGACTTTAATGTAAAAACAGACGGCGGACCGTATGATCCCTGGGGTGAGGCTGTGATTTATGACTATCAGCCGTCGGATCAAAAACCGGACTTTGTAATCGTTGGCCGTTTAGGCGATGACGCCAACTGGGCGGAAATCCGCAGTTGGGACGGCACAGACTGGGATAACGGCGGAGGAGTCGATCATTTCGGCACGGACATGGCCTGGACAGTAGACCTGAATTGTATTGAAGCGCGCATTTCCAAAGACTCTCTGGGCGATGCCACCAACCTGGATGTCCAGTTTTACGTCAGCGGGAACAATTATTCCGAACACGGCACCTTTGATGCCTGCCCGGACGATTCCGTAACACCGGACTGGTACACACAGACACCCCTGGATAATTATGCAGAAAACATCGATATCGGACAGTCGTTGGCTATTTCGTCCGAGCCCAATGCGCCGGCGGAAAACTTTGTTTTATATCAAAACTATCCCAATCCGTTTGGTAGAAGTCAAACCTTTCGGGACAATGCATCCACAACCATCCGCTACCAGTTGTTGTACGACAGCGACATAAGATTAACCGTGTACAATACAAGGGGACAGGTGGTACGCGTGCTTGTAAACGAACGGCAGCCCTCGGGTCTTCACCAAGCGGTTTTCGATGCTAGCAACCTGGCGAGCGGCGTGTATGTGTACCGACTGGAGACAAAAGAAGGATTTTCCCAATTTAAAAAGATGCTGTTGATCCGATAATTAAAAAAGCCATCCCCTTCAGGATGGCTTTTTTTTAGAACTAACAATATAACTCTCAAAATCTTTAATTGCGGAATTTTGATTCATTTTCCGACAAAATCTTTTAAATCGTTACGGATTTTTTGAACATCCGGATTTCTCACCACGCCCTGCACAAATCCCGGCGGACCGCCGCCGCGCAAACCCAGCTCCTGTGCTGCCTTTCTCAAAAACTCCTGGGCTGTATTTTGGCGCTCCTGCGGATACGTAAAATAAAACCGCTCGCCGCTGATGATAAAATTAAAGTACTTCCCGTTTTTATTTAGTTCTTTGGCTAACAACTCGGCGCGCGACGTTTCGTCTTCTCCTAACATTACAACGATTACACCATACTCTGTCGCTTGCTTGATCAGGTTTTTACTTTCCCCAATCACCAGTTCCTGAAGCAGACGCTGTATCTGTTTTTTGTTTTGCTGATTTTCCGCCTTGAGCGCTTCTATCCGCTCGGGGATTTCAAAAAAGTTGGATTGCATCGATTCTTGCAGTGCCTGCGCCGTATGTGCGAGCTTGTCAAAATACTCGTACGCCCGTTGACCAATGACAAATTTCATCCGGGCATGACCGCGGATTTTTTCCCATCCCAGCGCCTTAACCAATCCGATTTCGGCCGTGTTGCTGACATGAGTCCCGCCGCAAGCCGAAAAATCCAGGTCTTCGATTTCAATGACTCGTATTCGTTTTAAGTCTCCCGGCGGGCGTCGCAGCGGGAAACGGTGTACCTGATCGCGATCCACCCAGTGCTGGTGCACCGGGATATGCTGCCGGATCAAAAGATTGGCCTTCGTTTCCACTTTTGCCAGAACAGCATCGTCCGGCAGCGCCCCATCGACCTCGATCATTGTGTATTCTTCGCCGAGGTGCACAGACACCGTGTGCATCTTGAATGCTTCCAGAACATGGGATAGCAAGTGCTGTCCCGTATGCTGCTGCATCTGATATTCACGCCACGACCAATTCAGACGCATATCAATTGCGCCTGGCCGCCCTTCCCATTCCGGAACCAGGTGCCAGATATTTTCTCCGTCGGCTCGTATTTTAAGCACGGGATGCTGCCCGATCCATCCGCGGTCAGGTAGCTGACCGCCGCCGCCGGGGTAGAAAATTGTCTTTTGGGTTAAAAGCCAAACACCTTCGGCAGTTGTTTCCGTTTCCGTTACTTCGCTGGTCAGGACGCTAAGATATGGTTGCTGGTAATAAATTTTTTCCGTACCCATGGGTCGGTTCTATTGCTATAATTTAAAATATGTATCGAACTTTAAGTCAAAATTCTTAGGACGGTATTCGCCGCTTTCCTTATCCAGCGTGTAGTCTCCGGCGATTTCGCCGCGAGCGATTTTGTTCAGGGCTTCAATAAAATAGTCAATTTCGCTTTCATCATTGTAAATACCAAAGCTGATGCGCACCGCACCCGGAATTTCACTGCGGTCATGGTGCAGAATACGTTCTTCCAGCTTTTTATTTTCGTCCTGAGAAACGCCGAGCAAAAATTTGATATACGGATGCGCGCAAAAGCAACCGTTGCGCACTCCGATACCGTACTCATAATTCAGTACAGATGCAACCAGCGCGTGCGGTATGTTTTGAATATTAAAAGAAATCACACCCAACCGGTTATCCACATCGTTTTCGTCGGCAGACCCGTAAATAATCATCCCGGGAATTTGTTTAAGCTTAGTCAAGACATAGGCCGTTAACTGTGCTTCATGCCGTGCCACATTATCCATGCCCAGTTCCATCATCACCTTAAGCGCCTTAGCCAACGCCACAGCGCCCACCACGTTTGGTGTACCGGCTTCTTCCTTTTCCGGTACATCGGCCCAGAAAATATGGTCCATGGAAACAATGGAAATCGTTCCTCCGCCCACCATATCCGGTTCCCCATCGGCAAAGGCCTCGCGGTTGGCCACCAAAACGCCCAACCCAAACGGCGCGTATATTTTATGAGCCGAAAAGGCCAGGTAATCGATATGTACCGGATCGTCTTGCTTGCCCATGTCCAGCGGACGGTGGGGCGCCAACTGAGCCGCGTCCACCATTATTTCCGCGCCGTAAGCATGCACCAGCCGGGCGACCTCTCTAATCGGATTAATATATCCGGTGACATTGGAAGCGCCGGTTAACGCCATCAGACGCACCCGACCTTTGTACTCTTCCAGCTTTTGTTTCAGATGCGCTATGTCCAACCTGCCGGTGCCGTCCACCTCGATATGGACTACTTTTTTGGCGCGCATACGCCACGGCAAATCGTTGGAATGATGTTCCATGCGGGTGGTAAAGATCACACTGTCCTCATCCAGAGGCAGTCGTCTGGCAAGTTTATTAATGGCTTCTGTGGAATTCTTTCCAAAGATAATGGTATGTTCGGCGTTTTTAATGTTGCAAAATTGCCGCACGACATCCCGACTGAGTTCATAAATATGCGTGCTTAATTGCGATTTAAATCCAGTGCCGCGATGAATGCTGGAATACCATGGCATGAAATCATTAATGGCATCCAGTACCGGTTTAAGTGTAGGAGTACTAGCCGCGTTGTCAAAATTAATATAACGCCGCATCTTTCCATCCAGCGTGGGCACCTGGCGGTCGTATCCAACCAGAAACTCCTTGGCGTTATCTATGCCGATCGTTTTTTTGGATTGATCTACCATTATCACTCCCGCATTAATGGTTTAAAATATTTTATTTTGATTCTTCACAAACTCCTGGTGGGCTTCCACTTTTTGCATGATCTGCTGAGCCAGCTCCAAGGCACGCAATCCATCCAGCCCGCTCACCACGGGTGGGAGTTGATTGCGAATCGAATCCACAAAACTGATCAGCTCGTCTTTTAATGGGTTGACGTTTTTACGTTCCAGGCGATTATATTTTATATCGCGCTGCCGATCTCCAGATTGGATTTGCCCCAGAGAAACCGCTAATGTTCCGTCGTGGAAGGGTGTGTCCTTTTCATCGGAAAGATAAAAGATTTCGGACAGCCCATCATTAAAATCCATGGAAATATATGCGTCTTTTTGGAATAGCCGCATCTTGCGCATTTTTTTGGCAGAAATACGACTGGCCGTCAGATTGGCGACGCATCCGTTTTCGAATACAATCCGGGCATTGGCAATATCAATGCTATTGCTGATCACACCAACTCCGCTGGCCAAAATATCCCGGGGTGCACTTTTAACCAGGCTCAGCACCAGGTCCACATCATGGATCATCAAATCATAAATCACCGATACATCAGTGCCTCTAAGGTTAAATGAGGCCAGGCGGTGCGCTTCTATAAACAGAGGTTGTAACGTCACATCTTCCAGCACCCTTAACGCGGGATTAAAGCGTTCGATGTGCCCTACCTGCAGCACCAGCTGCTTTTCTTCCGCCATCCTAACGATTTCCTGTGCCGCTTTGGTCTGATCGGTAATTGGTTTTTCCACAAATACATGCTTGTTTTTTTGCAATGCCATCAGGGCAATCTCAGCATGTGTGGTCGTAGGGGTGACAATATTTATCGCATCCACCGCATCTATTAATTCTTCCGGAGAAGCAAAAGCGGTTACCCCCAGTTCAGCGGCAAACTCCCGGCTTTTTTTTGTGTCTATATCAAAAATACCGACCAGATGCGCATCCGGTACTTCTTTGTAAAGATTTGCATGCCATCTGCCCAGATGTCCCACTCCGATCACGCCAACTTTTACCATATCCATTGTTTATGTTTGCTCCTTTGTTGAACACCTTTCTATTCAATAAGCGCCCGGTGGGCGCTTCCTTATTGCAGCGAATTTTCGATCAGCTTAAACTCACCGTTGCGCTGCGTATCCACAAATACAAATTGTAAATTATCATCATAAATCCAGATCAGATGCGGCGCAGTATCCGTGGAGTAACTGCGGTTTTTAACTTCCTTCGGCGGCCCGTACAGAATCAGGATTTTCCCGCGATCTGTTTCCCAGCCTTCCTTATGGCGTGTCGAAAATTTCCGATTGGCTTCCGATACCCGTTGGTAAAATTCGTTTAACAGTTCGTTAAATTGAGTTCCGGGTGTTGGATCCCGCGCCTTCCAGTATTGATTAAACCAATCCGTTAACTCCTGCAAACTCATACTTTTCACCTTCTTCCATTGTGCTTCCGGTATAATATACCGCATGGGACGCACTGCTAGATCATACTTGTACAAGTAGGTTGGTTTTTCGAACCACAGATAAGCGATTTTTTTCTCCACTACCATGGTATCCAGCTTAATGCGCAGCAAATAACGTCCTTCCGGCATGGAATCGGTGGGTAACTTGTAAAAGACATCAATTGCATTGGAGTCGCCCTTAACAGGAAGGAACATTTGCCGCATCAGCACCTGTCCCTGGTCCTCCTGGCGATACAGGCGAATTTGCACCTTGTCGCCCGAAACATATTGTTTATTAAACCTGGCAAACGCCCAGTAGGTGTTGGGATAACTCAGAGTAGAGACAGTGGGAACCACCAGTAATTCGTGGTCATTTTTCGGTAATCTGGTTAAAAAGGCCAATGCCGTATGACGGGGACTAAATGTTATGTCACGCTTCATAAACGCGCTTTTGTGGGAAATGCGGTCGCGGAATTCCAACTTACATCGGTACTTTGCCCCCGTAACGGCAGACGGTATATCTTGTATTTTGAACACCTGGTACTGGAATTGACTGCGTGAATTGGTTTGGTCAAAATCCTTCAACGTCAATTCCTTGGACCAACTTCCGGTGAAAAGCGTTCGCTCTTTACTACCAATCACGGCGTTGATTTCGTAACCGGCATAATAGACAGAATCTCTTTTTTCGAATTGCAGGTAATCATTCTGCACCGCAATAGCGATATAGATTTCCGGGGCCCAATCCGATCGGGAATAGTTGATAAACACCGTACCGGTTAACGGGTGCCTGCGCACCACCGGAAAACCGTAGCGCGATTTCACTTCGGAATAATCCTTGGGCGCTTGAGCTGCCAGGGTGAAAAACAAACCCAGCAACACTATAAAAAAAAGCGGCTTTATCATTCTTTCCATAGAAGTTAGAATTTAACGGACTGACAATAGTAAATCAAGTTAGGGTTCGGGTTTTTACATAAAGGGTTAAATGGAGAAGCCGTGCTATGGCAGGTCGTCTGGAGCAAAAGGGATTTACGGTACGGATACCCTTAAAAAGTTGCTCGCCGCCCGATCATATATAAAAAAAGCCGGTAAAAAACCGGCTTTATATTAGGTAGAGATATTCAATTAAACAGGCTGCGGATATACACTCACACGTTTACGGTTGCGGTCTTTGCGCTCAAATTTCACGTAACCGTCCACCTTAGCAAAAAGCGTATCATCTCCGCCTTTACCCACATTGTTTCCGGGATGTATTTTAGTACCGCGCTGGCGAATGAGGATAGAGCCAGCTGTGACAAACTCCCCGCCAAAGGCCTTAACTCCGAGGCGTTTGGAGTGGCTTTCGCGTCCGTTTCTGGAACTTCCAACACCTTTTTTATGAGCCATTTATGCCTCCTTTCCTTCGGCTGGTTTTTCTTTTGCCGCGGTTTTTTTAGCGGTTTTCGGTTTGGCGGCGGCTTTTTGGGCCGGTGCCTTTTTAGCCGCGGTTTCAGCTTTTTCTTCTTTCGCTTCGGCTTTGGCCTTTGCTTTGGCGGCTTTTACCGGTGCGATGTTCTCAATCTTTATTTTGGAAAAATCCTGGCGATGCCCATTCTTTTTCCGGTACCCTTTACGGCGTTTTTTCTTGAATACGATAATTTTTTTCTCACGCCCATTCTCAATAAGCGTAGCCGTGACCTGCATATCTTCGATTACAGGCTGGCCAATCTTAATCTGGCCGGCGTCATCCGTATACAACAATACCCGATCAAAAACCAATTTACTGCCGTCTTCTGCATGTAAATACGGGACCTTAACCGTCTGATCCTTTTCGACCCGGAACTGTTTCCCTGCGATTTCAACAATAGCGTACATCTATGACTCCCAAAGTTCTATTTCAAAAATTGAGCATATAATTTAAATATAACTTTACCCATTGTCAAGGCAATCCATGCCCTGTTTTTCGTTTATTTTTGCAGTTGCTTTACTTTATCCGTTTTTTCCCAGGTAAATTCCGGTAATTCGCGCCCAAAATGTCCATAGGCTGCCGTTTTCCTGAAAATGGGACGCCGTAAATCGAGCCCTTCGATCATTCCTTTGGGCGTAAAATCAAATACCTCGCTAATCAAGCGAGTCATCTGCTCGTCGGGTATTTTGCCTGTGCCAAAAGAATTAACCATCAAAGACACTGGTTCCGCCACACCAATGGCGTAGGCCACCTGGATACCCACCCGCTCGGCCAATCCGGCTGCCACCAGATTTTTTGCCACATAACGGGCGTAGTAAGCTCCAGAGCGATCCACTTTTGTGGGGTCCTTCCCGCTAAAACAACCGCCGCCGTGGCTAAATACACCGCCGTAAGTGTCCACGATTACCTTCCGGCCTGTTAATCCGGCATCGCCCTGCGGGCCGCCTATCACAAACCGACCGGTGGGGTTGATGAAATATTCAATATCGGAATCGTCGTACATCTCCGTGGGTAACACTGGTTTTACCACCTCTTCAATGATGGCTTCTTGCAATTGTTTGTTGCTGATGTCCGGGTCGTGCTGGGCGGAAACTACCACCTTTTCAATGCGTACCGGGCGTTCGTTTTCGTACCGAACACTCACTTGCGCTTTCCCATCCGGACGTAGAAATGCCAACTGACCGGACTTGCGTACATCTGCCAGACGATTCGTAATTTTATGGGCCAACCAGATGGGTAAGGGCATCAGCTCCGGGGTCTCGGTGCAGGCGTAACCAAACATCATGCCCTGGTCTCCGGCGCCGGCCTTGTCCACCCCCATGGCGATATCCGGCGACTGCTGGTCGATGCTCGTCAGCACCGCACAGGTAAGATAATCGAATCCGTATTCGGCGTTGGTGTATCCGATTTCTTTGATGACTTCCCGCGCCACTTTTGGAATGTCCACATAACATTCCGTGGTGATTTCTCCCCCGATCAGGGTAAGTCCTGTGGTGACAAAAGTTTCACAGGCTACCCGGCCGTTGGGGTCTTTTTCAAGCACCTGGTCTAAAATCGCATCGGAAATTTGATCGGCTAATTTATCGGGATGTCCTTCGGTTACCGATTCCGATGAGAACAAATAACGTGACATCTATTTCTCCTAAATTCGTCTGTTTTCGGGTGCGGGAATATAGTATTTTTTTTTAACGAAACCAAAAAATGTGTTTTATCCATTATATTTTTCCAGCTCTCGTTTTAAAAAATCGATATTGGCAATTTTAATAGGATCCTTTTTATACGATAACGCCAAATAATAACTAACCCAGTCACCCAGTAAGATCAGAGAAAATACTTTTTCCATTGTCGTTTCCCCGGAAGAGTAAATATCCACCACCTGTACGCCACGCTCTTTGATGATCTGCTGCGTCAGTTCAATCCGCTTCTTTATGCGCGGGTGTGGCTGCTCGTTTTCCAGGAAAACCACCACAAAATCTTTTACGATTTCGCCCTTTTGTTCCCAGCCCACAATTTCATTGTGATTCAGTTCCGGCAATACATTGGAAAAGGCCAAAGATTTTGCGTTTTCCTGCATCTGATTTTTCCAGCGCCGGGCTACCGTCCGTAAATAGGGCGCCGTGGAATAAAACAACGGCACGCGGTTTTGAATGGTGTGCGCTAAGTTAAGCGGCAGTTTGTGATTTGCACCTTTAGGATATTCGTAACGTTTGGATTCGTTTTTTATATACCCCGTTAAATCATGCAGGTCTTCCTGGTAATTGTGCAATAAATTCAGACGCCCCAGCGCATGATACAACGGAAAGAAAAGATAACCCAGCGCCTGACGCGGCGGGAATCCCTGAGGGATTGAGATGGTCTGCCATTTGTTCTCTGCAGCCATTTCCGCTAATTTTCCCCCGGAAGTAATCGCTAAAATTTGAGGATTCTTTTTGGCCGCATACTGCACCGCGCTTAGCGTCTCTTCTGTGTTACCGGAATAGCTGCTGACAATCACCAGCGTCTGTTCATCGCAGTAAGCCGGCGCAAAATAACCGCGCGTTACATCCAACGGGACTTTCAACTCGTCAAACAACACGTCATACAACAGGTCTCCGGCGATGGCCGACCCGCCCATCCCCAGGTACAAAATGTTCCGGATACGGGACGTATCCAGAGTAATATTGGCCTTTTGATAAAGCGACCATGCCTCATCGATCTGCTTGTAAAAATTAAGAATAAGGCTTTTCACACCTGATTTGTCCACTGAGTACATAAAACTCTCCTATATTAGAAATTTTAAACCGGTCGCATGCTTTTCCAGAAACGTCCGGCACATTTTTTCTATTTCCGCCGCCGATGCCAACGCGCGTGTTTTTTCGAACAGCTCCCGGCAGTCTTTGGTATCGAACGTGCGAATAATTTTTTTGGCTTCCGGAAGATAAAAGGGATTCATACTTAACGTACGAAGACCCATCCCAAGTAAAAGCGGAATGGCTTCCGGCGTGGCGGCGAATTCACCGCATAATGAGACTTCCAGATTATTTTCCTGTCCCGTTTTGATGGTTTTATATACCAGATTAAGAACCGCTGGATTAAACGTATTGTAATACTTGGATACCTTTTCATTGGTGCGGTCGATGGCCAATACATATTGCGTGAGATCATTGGTACCGATACTAAAGAAATCCACATGTTTGGCAAAAATAGGCGCAGCAATGGCGGCGGCCGGTGTTTCAATCATAATACCCAATTTAATGTGAGTGTTAAAAGGAATCTGCTCCCGCATTAACTGTTCTTTCACATCCGCAATCAAGACCTTGGTTTTTTCCACTTCCTCAACGGAAGAAACCATCGGAAGCAGAATCTTTACATTCCCAAAGTGACTGGCGCGTAAAATAGCCCGCAGTTGAGAGCGAAAAATTCTCGGCCGGTCCAGACAAAACCGAATCGCCCGCCAGCCAAGAAACGGATTGAGCTCATCTTCGGAAGAAAATCCTTCCAATAATTTATCCCCGCCCAGATCCACCGTTCGTATGGTCACCGGATTGGGATTGCACTGTTCTACTACCCGTTTGTAAAAATTGAATTGTTCCTCTTCCGAAGGTAATGATTTTTTCTCAATAAAAATACTCTCCGTGCGCAGTAAACCAATTCCGTCCGCTTTGTTGGCTTTCACGTCGTTTAACTCATGCCCGAATTCAATATTGGCTTCCAGGCGGATTCTCTGTCCGTCTTTGGTTTCCGCAGGTAGATGGATGAGTTCTATGAGCGAGCGGGCAAATTTAGTATATTCCTTTTTCAGTTTTTCGTATTTTTGCCTGGTTTCCTGGGTAGGATTAATAATGATGGTGCCTTTAAAACCATCCAGGATCAAATAATCATCTTCGTGAATAATTTGGGAAAGATTGTATCGATTCACCACCGCCGGGATGCGCAAACCGCGCGCCATAATAGCCGCATGAGAAGTTTTCCCGCCTTTATCCGTTAAGAACCCAAGGATCAGGTTGCGGTTAAATTGCACCGTGTCGCTAGGCGAAAGAAGTTCCGCCACCACAACCGACGGTTTGGACAGATGATAATCCAGATCGATGCCAAGCAGCGCATGGATCAATTTGTATTTCAGATCAATAATGTCATACGCCCGCTCGCGAAAATAAATATTCTCCAGATTAATAAAATAATCGCTTTTCTGGCTCAATACTTTCGAAACCACAAACGCGGCCGAATGGCGGCTGTTTCGGATTTCCTGCTTAATTTCGTTGATCAATACTTTGTCGTGCAAAAACGCTTTTTGACTTTCAAAGATTTCAGCAAACTGATCGGCGTAATATTCTTCGCTGCTGTTTTTGGCGTAATCCAACTGTTCCACCACCACCTGGATGGCATGGTCAAAGCGCTCGATTTCTTGCTCCACATCTTCCACTTTGATTTCCAGCTCGGAAATGTTGATGGAAAATGAGCGAAACATAAACACGGGCCCCAAGGCAATCCCCGGCGACGTGGGCGTTCCGGTGAGTGTGATTTCGCGTTTTAGCTTTTTATTCTTTGTCTTCATAGAAATTATTCTTAATTAAGTCTAAAATAGCCTCGAAGGCATCTTTTTCATCCGGGCCTTCGATGACAAATTCCAGTTCGCTGCCTGGCTCGGCGGCGAGCATCATCACACCCATGATACTTTTCCCGTTTACTTCCAGTCCGTCTTTGTAGATTTTGATGTCCGAATCAAACTGACCGGCCACCTTGACCAGATGGGCCGCCGGACGGGCGTGCAGACCGTGTTTATTGGTTATT
Source organism: uncultured Calditrichaceae bacterium (assembly GCA_964547355.1). Classification (GTDB taxonomy): domain Bacteria; phylum Calditrichota; class Calditrichia; order Calditrichales; family Calditrichaceae; genus CAZJNP01. The sequence goes on along the minus strand of CAZJNP010000007.1, from coordinate 10,395 downwards.
TTCACTATCTTTCTGATCATAATAATCCTATAATTAACGCCAGTAAAATGGCTACACCGATCGGCAAGTAAAAAGACGAACTTTTTGTTCTAATGAGCATGGTTGCAATTCCCGTGGTTAAAAATGTAATTCCGGATAAAACAGATTCATTTAATTCCATACTGATAGTATAGCCTATAAAAACCCCCAGCGCAATAGAACCTATGAGCGCATAAAAAGACTTAAGCCGCCGAAAATGCTCCATACGCAGCGTTTTGTAAATTTCGAAGCCCTCCTGGTAGCCTTGCCACAACCCTTTAGCTCTGATATATAAATGGGGCACATTATAAACGATCAGCATTATTGCGATAGATGCTAATTTCAATCTTACATCTTCAAAAACCGCTATTCCAGTAATACCGATAATTAGTGAAGTGGGTTTTACCGTAGCCCAGAAGAACTGATCGCCCACCGCGCCCAATGGGCCAATGATGGCGTTTTTAAATCTATTGATTTTTTCCACTTCATCCAATTCTTGCATAGCATACGCTTCTTCCAGGCGGGCGATGGCGCCCAGCGCATAGGCGGAAAAATATGGGTGCGCATTAAAAAACGACAGATGCCGGTTTAAGAATGCTTTCATTTCCTGTTTATTTTTGCAGACCCGTTTCCCGATAGGAATCAGCGCAAAACACAAACCAACCGCCAGCAAGCTTTTAAAGTTCCACACCGTTTGGATAAAAAAACTACGCAAAAGAACGGAAAATAAATCGATATTTCGTATCAATCGCTGTTGTTGCGTTTTTTCTTTCTTCATTCCGGAAACGATTCTTTAATTGGTTTACAGGCCAAAGAATAACAGAACGCCCCCAACGGCAGCAAGCACAATTACGATGCGCTGTTTCCAGGATTGAAATAACCCCAGTGACAACCCTGTACCAGTGCCTAAAATACCCACGTCCACATACCTGGCCAATCGATCCCATTGCGGCGTAAGGTGTGGCAATAAAAGATCAAACAGCACTTTTCCCAACTGAACCAATATAAAAATAAGTACCAGCGCCACCAACCAGCGCACCACTAAAGCCGCCATGTTTATCCAAAACAAGCCCGACGTGCGTCCTTCTGCCGTAGCCTTTCGCGCGCGCTCAAACAACCGCACATTAACCGTGCGGATAAAGGTAATCATTCTCAGGCCAAGATAACTACATATCAAGGCGTACACAATGGCCGCTAAAAGGATAAAATTTCCAAACTCCGCTTCGAACGGCTGATACTGCAAACCGAATAAAATGCCCACCAGCGAGCCGAAATTACCTTCCGGAATTCTGGCAGCGCCCACCGGCAGCTCGCCCAGCCAAAGCAGTTGCAACAAAAATCCGATTTGCATTCCGGTGTACAAATCGCCGGTCAGCCATCCCAAAAGCATTCCGGAAACCAGAGGCTGGGATATCAAGCTCTGCAAAACAGCTGTGGTATCCAGCAAAAGCAAACCACTGATAGCGCTTAAACCGATCAGATCCATATTATCCAGTACTGGTTGAAATAAATCCACATTCCTTAAGAATTTTACCGCATCACTCGCCCAAAAGTAACGGGTATCCGTTACCGGATTCCTGTGTTCAGAAGAATGGGAATGATTGTCCGAAAACGATACACGTCCTGGCTGTCCAACCACAGCTCTCCGAACAATTTGTACCCTTCCGGTGCCACCGGCAATCCCTGGTTCAGATGAAACCGGAGCTTCTTTTCCACACGCGGATAAAAACTTTCACGCGCACCCTGAACAGCTACCGGTTTAAAACTGTAGTAAGATGCGGTTAATTTCAACGACCAGTCTTTAGGCTCTCTGGCCGCAAACCCGGGCACCAGTTCCAGAATAAAATCGCCAGATTTTTCTGGAACAAAACTTAGTTTTAATTTTCGATAAGTGAACCCGTCGGCCTTTAAGACTTTTCCTTCATAATCTTTTATATTAACCGCAAAATCGGTAAACATATTAAACACTTCCGGTTCCATTTCCAGCTCAAAAACAACTTTTTCGTAGTCGTCACCCACGCTAAAGGGATACTCGAACCGGGAAGTGTTATCTTCGATTTGTTCGCTTTTCTGAATCCCGTACATCTGGCCGCCAATGGTACAGGTCACTTTACGGTCGTACTGATTCAAAACGGAAACCGAACCGCGGGGCGTGTCGCCGTTTTCATAATACAACCGGGTGATTCTTGACGGCATGCTTTTTAAGCCGGAAAAAGCCACCTGCACTTTAACAAATGAGGACTCTTCGTTTCGGAAATCGGCGTACAGATCCAGTTCCCAGGTGCCACGCTCCAGCTCCGCGCGTGTCAACCGTACCAATTGCTCGGGACGCTGTTTGGAATCGATACGAATGTAATGGGCGCTTTCCCGTCCCGCCGGATCAAACAAATAGGCCCGTACATTGGCGAACTTTCCTTCCGGCACTTCAAACTTAAGAACCGCGGCTGTGGCCTGAAGCGGAATGTCGAAGAAAAAGCGCCGCACCTGCCCTTTTCCCAATTTGATTTGACCCGATCGCCAGGCATATTGGTTGTCCTCGTTAAAAACGATCGGCCGAACCACCGTGCACATCAATTCAAATTCTTTGTCTCTGCTGTCGTTTGAGGACATGAGCCCACCTTTGCGATAGGCGATAACTTTGCCGTTGTATAATCCCGGCCGGGTCATTTTTGTTGGATCAAAATACACGTCGATGATGGCCGGGGACTGACCTTTAATATAGGTCATGGTTTTGTTCAGCTTAATCCAGGGTGCCGTACTTTTAAGGGTAAACGCGCGGTAAAAATCGTGTTTTTCCTTGTCGGATAGTTTCTGCGGAAAAACAGGATTAACAAAAAAGCGTTGTTTGTCGTTCTTTTGCGGAAAATAATCGCCGAAGCGCCAGTAGGCGGCTGGTCCTTCTTCCGAAGGATACACCGGACTGACCGTGCTGATATCGTAATCGAGCAGTTTGTTCTGCTCTTTTTTATTGATGTAGTATTTGTAATATTCAAACGCCTTAGGCACATTGATGACGCCGTTGCCCTGGTCGATCGGAAGATACCCGGGCAAAGGACGGGCCGCATTCTTCACCGCGCGCTTAATCAGAGCACCCACGATGGGTAGAGGCGGGTTTTGCTGATGGGCGGCCGACATGATCAGAGCCACTGCGCCGGTGGCGGCCGGAGAAGCCATACTGGTGCCCCATTTGACGTCGCGGCTGGAAAAGCCCGGCACGGTGGACGAAGCGCCACCGGGCGCGATGATATCCGGCTTATTGATTTCGCCGCCCCGTGAGCTGAACACAAAGATCAGGTCTTTGTTTACATTCGCTCCGTACAGATCGCGCGCTGTACGGGTCGTGTTCATGGCACCTACGGACAAAACCCGGCTAGCCGCGGTAGGCAGACCTACGGTGGAAATGCCCGGTCCCTCATTGCCGGCGCTGATGCAAAACAGCAAATTTTCATTTTCCGTTAAAAAATCATCCAGCATCAGATCCATATCAGCTTGTCCTTCAATTTCCGAACCGATGCCAAAGCTCATGTTAAAAACCACTGGACCGTTGTAATTCCTGGCAAATTCAATCCCGTATTCATAGGCCTCCAACATGCTGCCGGTGGTGGTGGCGCCGCCGGCCAGACGGCAGTCGCCGATCTTCAGACTGATGATCTTTGCCCCCGGGGCCATGCCGTTGTACCCTTCCTGACCGTCAATTTGATATCCGGCCGCAATGCCCGCCACATGCGTGCCGTGGCTGGAACCGTCGTAATGAAAATTCACCCGCTGTTCGTCGGGAAAAATATTCAGGGCAAAGGTGGCCAGTGAGCGACTCTCCTTGCTGTCGCTGCTGCGGAAATGAAAAGCCTGTAGTTTTTCCTTGTAATTCCACAACGGCTTTTCATCGCCGATGTCGCCGTCTCCGTCCAGATCCACATACGCCAGCCATCCCTCTTTATTCTTGAAAACCACCACGCCAAAACGGTCGTTTTGCTTGCCGTTGTTATTGATGTCCGGAATGACCGAATTTTTAAACCGCTCCTCATCCAGCACGCCGATGTAATACACGCTGTCCTGGGGAACATTCTCAATTTTGTTCAGGCCGTGCAGCCGGAATCCGTCTTCATTCTGCGCATAGCGCCCTTCCTGATCGCTGCCTGTGTCGGCTTTTTCCAGTGCCACGTCCCCTTCGCCGGAAAAATCCTGAGCGTCAATCACTTTGGGGCTGCCGTCCGGCAACTGCGTGAGACCCGGCGCACCCATATCCACGCCTGTATCCAGCACCAGAATAACCACATCCTTTCCGTTGTACTGAGGATGGGCTTTAATGAACTGCGCCGCTCCGGTCTTCTCTATATCCAAAAAGCTGAAGCTTTGTGCAAACAAATAGACAAAACTGGTTAATATGAAAAGAAAAAACATTAACTTATTCATACATTGGTTTCCCTTTATGGTAATTATAATCTTCCGTTAAAAAAAAGTTTTTTGCTTCCTCGCTCAGAGATCCATTAAATGGACCGCTTTTCATGCCAATCGCTGAGTTAAAACCCAGAGGACAGATTCCTCCCAAGATATTAAAAATCCTTTACCTAATTTACGTTTTGCTTGATATGTATGCAACCGAGAGTGGATTTCTTTCGAAAATGTATTCAGCCGTGCGTTTCTTTTTCCGATCTCAAAAATTCCCTTTAACAGCAAGGAGTGAACACCGCCAAATACGCATTAAAAAAGGCTCCTCCCAAAAAGAGAAGAGCCTTCGAGTTATCCTGATGCGACAGATCTATTTCATCAGCACCATCTTACGCACTTTGACGTAATCTTTGGTCTGTAATTTATAGAAGTACAGGCCGGAAGAAAATCTGCGCGCGTCAAATTTAACCACATGGTAACCCGCCGGTTTGTAACCGTCCACCAGGGTGGCAATCTTTTTACCCAGAATATTGTACACTTCCAGCTTCACTTTTCCGCCTTCGGGCAGGGCAAACTTAATATTAGTGGCAGGATTAAACGGGTTCGGGTAGTTTTGTCCCAATTCGTATTTTTTAGGCAGCCCGGCTTGTTCATTCGCAATTCCGGTTACAAGGTTGACCTGCACACGAATGGTGTCGCTAACCGAAGCGGCGCTGTCATCCGAAACAGTGCAAATCAACGCCACCTGACCGCCAAAGTCCGGAGCGGATAGCGTGAGCACCGAGGTTTTCGCGTCATAAGAGATGATCAGAGAATCGTTGTCCGCTTCAAAAGACCACACCAGCAACGAATCCGGCGAGTCCACATCCTGAGCATACTCCTTCATCACCAGTTGGTAGGTGGTATCACTGTCGAAGCTGATTTCATCGGGCAGGCCGGAAATCACCGGTGCGTCATTGACTGGCCGAACGGTAACGTAGAAATACGCGCTGTCCGCATATTGACCGTCGCTGGCGGTCAGCATCAGCGTATCCTGACCGAACCAATCCGCTGGCGCTTTGAACACGCAGGTTTTTGCGTCCTGAGTCACCTGCACGTACTTACCGGCAAATGCCGTAAGCGTTAAGGTGGAATCGGGATTATCCGCATCTTCCACATAGGGGAACCAACCGGATTTGGCAAAAGCCAGGGTATCGTCTTCGTTGAAAGCCAGAACCGGCAGTTCCTGTACGAACTTTGTGGAATCGTTCACCGGAGTCACTTTAAACAGGGCCTGCATGGTATCCTTTAATCCGCCCGCATCCGTAACCGTAAAAATCAACGTTTCGGCGCCGTTCCAATCCGCAGATGGCGGCGTCACGGTGAGCACCCGATCCAGGCTGACGGACACCTGTAATTCCGTGTAACCGGATACGTGCCAGGTTAAGGCGCTGTCCGGGTCGTCCACATCGTTTACATAATCATCCAGCGCAATTTCAGGAAAAGTCTGGCCTTCGCTGATCACCTGGTCGGGCAACTGGGTAAGCACCGGCGCATCATTCACCGCAGTAACCGTAAACCAGGCGCTGTCCTTATCCGACAAGCCGCCCGGATCCGTAGCGGTAAACACGAGCTGTTCTTTGCCGTTCCAGTCCGCATTGGGCGCGGCAATCTTTACGGTGCGGGTTACGGAATCAACGGCAACCAGCAGCTCCGTGTTGCCGCTGACCGTCCAGGAGATTTCGCTGTCCGCATTGTCGATATCCGACACATAATCATCCAGGTTGACCACCATAAAGCTGTCGCCTTCTGCAATGGTCTGATCAGGAATATCGGCTACTACCGGCGCATCGTTGGTCGCATTTACTGTAAATGTGGCCGCATCCTGATCGGAAAGTCCGCCGCTGTCTTCCACGCGGAAGGTGACGGTTTCGCTGCCGTTCCAATTGGAATCCGGCACCGAAATGTGGGCCACGCGGTTTTCATCAATAGTGATCTGCAATACGCTCTGTCCGCTCACCGTCCAGGTCAGCGTGCTGTCGGCATCGTCCACGTCGCTGACATAATCATCCAGCGCAATATCTGCAAAGGGCTGTCCTTCGCTCACCGTTTGATCGGGAATGTCTGAGACCAGCGGCGCATCGTTGACATTATTCACTGTAAACACCGCCGCGTCGGAACCGGACAACCCACCCGGATCCGTGGCGGTAAAAGTGATGGTTTCCGAGCCGAACCAGTTGCTGTCGGGCGCGGAAATCGTAGCCACCCGGTTGGCGTCAATGGACACCTGCAACTCGCTGTTGCCGGAATACGTCCAGGTGATCTCGCTGTCCCCGTTGTCGATATCGGATACATAATCGTCCAGATTAATGGTGGCAAAGGTTTCGCCTTCATTCACCGTCTGATCAGGAATATCCGAAACTACCGGAGCATCGTTGACATTATTCACTGTAAACACCGCCGCGTCGGAACCGGATAACCCACCCGGATCGGTGGCGGTAAAGGTGATGGTTTCCGAACCGTACCAGTTGCTGTCCGGAATAGTTACCGTGGCTACGTGGTTTTCGTCGATGCTTACCGTTAACACGGTGTTGCCGCTGTAAGTCCAGGTCATCTCCGCATCTGTGTTATCCACATCCGTCACGTAATCATCGAGATTGATGGTGGCAAAGGTTTCGCCTTCGTTCACCGTTTGATCGGGGATATCCGAAACCACCGGCGCATCGTTTACCGGATTTACGGTAAACGCAGCCGTAGTGCTATCGGCAAGCCCGCCCGGATCGGTGGCTGTAAAGGTGATATTTTCTGAGCCGAACCAGTTGCTGTCCGGGGCAGAAATCGTTGCCACCCGGTTTTCATCAATGGATACCTGCAACTCACTGTTCCCGGAATAGGTCCAGGTTATATCGCTGTCGCTGTTATCGATGTCGGACACGTAATCATCCAGGGAAATCGTGGCAAAGGTTTCGCCTTCATTAATGGTTTGATCCGGAATTTGAGAAACCACCGGAGCATCATTGACATTATTTACGGTGAATACGGCAGCGTCGGAATTCGACAATCCGCCGGGATCGGTTGCGGTAAAGGTGATGGTTTCCGCTCCAAACCAGTTGCTGTCCGGAATGGTCACCGTGGCTACGTGGTTTTCGTCGATGCTTACCGTTAACTCGGTGTTGCCGCTGTAAGTCCAGGTCATCTCTGCATCCGAATTATCCACGTCGGACACGTAATCATCAAGATTGATGGTGGCAAAGGTTTCGCCTTCATTCACCGTTTGATCGGGGATATCCGAAACCACCGGCGCATCGTTGACCGCCTGAACGGTCACGTAAACTGTGGCCGTGGATGTGCCGCCGTTCCCGTCGCTGATGGTGTAGTCGAACGAATCGCTGCCTGACCAGTCCGCAGACGGCGTATAAACCACGGTGGTGTCCCCGCTGATTTCCACCGTTCCGTTAGCCGGAGCGGTCACGCTTTCCACAATCAGGGCGTCACCGTCAATATCGCTGTCATTGTTCAGCACATGGACGGTAAGGGGCGTATCTTCGTCCGTGGTTACCGTGTCGTTGACGGCCACCGGCGCGTCGTTCACGTTAACCACCGTAAAAGTGGCGGCGTCGCTATCCGAAGAATCTCCGGGATCTGTGGCCGTGAATGTGATGGTCTCGCTGCCGAACCAGTCTTCGTTGGGCACGGCGATGGTGGCCACATGGTCTCCGGAAATCGTTACCTGGAGTTCGCTGTTTCCGGAATAGGTCCAGGTGATCTCCGCGTCCGAATTGTCCACATCGGACACATAGTCGTCGAGGGCGATGGATAAAAAGCTTTCCCCTTCATTTATTGTCTGATCCGGAATATCGCTAACCACCGGCGCGTCGTTAATGGCATTTACAGTAAATACGGCCGGATCGCTGTCGGACAGGCCGCCCGGATCCGTGGCCGTAAAGGTGATGGTTTCCGAACCGTACCAGTCTTCGTTGGGCGTGGTTATGGTAGCCACGTGGTTTTCGTCTATGGTGACGCTCAATTCTGAATTGCCGCTGTACGTCCAGGTTAAATCCTGTTTCACATTATCGATATCGGTGACGTAATCGTCCAGATTGATTGTGGCGAACTGACCGCCTTCATCGATGGTCTGGTCTGGAATATCGCTCACCTCGGGCGCATCATTGATATTGTTTACGGTAAACACCGCCGCATCGCTGCCGGAAAGTCCGCCCGGATCCGTGGCCGTAAAGGTAATGGTTTCCGTTCCGTACCAGTCTGGGTCCGGAATGGTGATGGTCGCCACCCGATTCTCATCAATGGTTACAACCAGCTGAGTATTGCCACTGTAAGTCCAGGTCATTTCTTCGTCGGTGTTGTCTTCGTCGGTCACGTAATCGTCCAGATTAATCGAAGCGAAGGTTCCGCCTTCGTCAATGGTTTGATCCGGAATTCCGCTGACCACCGGCGCGTCGTTCACCGCGGTGACATGCAGATTAAATGTTTGCGTATCGGTCGCGTTGTTGAGATCTGCCACTTGTACCGTCACGGTATGATCGCCGGCGTCGGCATCGGTGGCCGGTGTGCCGCTCAATACACCGGTGGAGGCATCCATAGAAAGAAAGGCGGGGCCTTCGACCAGCGAATAGGTCAGCGTTTCGGCCGCGTCCGGGTCTTCCGCCACCACGGTGTAAGAATACAACTGATCCTCGGTGGCTTCGGTCACCGGTGTGGAGGTGATTTGAGGCGGTGTATTCTGATATTCATAGGGTCCCATATCCACAGTGGCCTGACCGTCGCGGTCACCGTCAAAAGGGCGGGCGTTGCCGTCAAAATCCGTTGTCGGCGCATCCGTATCGGTACCGGTGTCCACAATAGGTGAAGTGGCCTGCACATGAAAATCGTTATTGGCCGGATCATCAAACTGGGGATCAGCGTCGATGTTGCCTTCGCCGCTGTAGCCGCCTTCCACATTGGAATAGGTCACGTCCGGCACACCAAAAATCTGATCGTCGGAATTGGCCGTATTCCCGCGAATGACGGCGTTGCGCACCTGCACCAGATTGGTGGAACCGTAAATATTGATGCCGCCTCCGGAACCGTTCAGACTCTCGTTCCCGTAGATTAAATCGTTGAACATGGTTACATTGGCGCTGGAGAAAAAGGCGATCCCGCCGCCGCCCTGACCGTCCGCGCTGTTATGAATGATTATGTTGTTTTGGATCACCGGCTCCGAAAGCTGGGATAAGGAACTGCCTTTAAGCGCGATGCCCCCTCCGAACTGGCCGGCCGTATTATTTTGAATCAGATTGGCTTTGATCGTGGGACTTCCCACGCAAAAGATGCCCCCTCCGCCATCCACGGCCTTATTATGTTGAATGGTGCAGTGGCTAATCTCCGTATTGGCATCGATGTCCACGCCACAAAAAATACCGCCGCCGTTAGTGGCGTCCTGAGGCGCGCCCACCCCGGAATTGTCCGCGTCGCCGTATTCGATGCGGCAGTAAACCAGCTTGTTTACTGATCCGGCGCCGGATTTGAGCTTAATGCCGCCCCATTCCGTAGCGCTGCCCACCGCATCGTCCAGAGTAAATACGATCGAATCCGTTGCCGTTCCGGTGGCGTCCAGCTCGCCTTCCACCACAAACACCAGATCGTCATGAAACTTAACGGTCACACCCGGCTCGATGGTTAACCGGGCGCCGGAGGCGATCCGCAGGGTATCGTTGGTCACGTCCACCACGTACACTCCGTCTCCGCTGCCGTTATTTTTCACCCAGGTAGTATTGGAAGAAATGACGGACGTCGTCCAGGTGTCCGCTGCGGCAAACCGAATGAACAGCAGAACAGCCGCAAAAATTAAAGTAATAGAAGATTTATTCATCCCTGACCTCCTTGAAATAATTTGTATAAATTTACATTTAGCAAATCACTTTCAGGCAGCAATTTGTTTACTTTTACAAAACAACTTCCCTTCACCAAAAACGGGTAAAGTTTTTTTGTGTTCCAAGCTAATTTAAACAT
>CAZJNP010000006.1:0-22800 GCA_964547355.1 uncultured Calditrichaceae bacterium | reverse complement strand
CGAACTCTTCCACTTCCGCGCGATGTGCCATCCGGGCAATGTATTCCGGATCCGTAAACTCCGGTTTTTTGATGCGGCTTAAGGCGGTAAGAAAACGCACCCAGGCTACGGTGAGGGCTGAAGAGGAAGAAGTCCCCGAATTGATCGGAATCCTACCCCGGACAACGCCGTTTACACCGCGATCAAAACGGACGCCCTCCCGCAGCAAAACATTGAACGAACTGCGGAAGTAATCCCTTTTCTTCTGGTAAGCCACTTCGCTTCCGTCATCAGGTAAGGAGAAACTCTCCTGTTCGTTGATATCCGGGAGGTCTAACTCGATCACGCGGGCATCCTGGGTCTGTCCTTTTATTTCAACACGCAAATTAATCGCAGCGGTAATTACCGGTAATTGCAAATAATCCTGATGTTCGCCAAATAAGCAAATACGTCCAGGTGCGGATGTTGTGATCTTTTTCTGCAATAATAACCTCTTCCTTACTTGTCTTATGGTCTGTAATTATTTTACCAAAACCATTTTTTTTACCTCAGTAAATTCCCTTGCGCTGAGCTGATACAAATACAAACCTGCCGGCAGGTGCGAAGCGTCAAAATTTACGGTGTAATCGCCCGGTTTCTGGTTCTGATCAACCAGATATTGAACCGTCTGCCCCAGCAAATTATAGACGGTCAGCCGAACATGCGTTGGGGCGCCAATACGGTAACGAATCGCTGTGACGGGATTAAAGGGGTTGGGATAATTCTGTTCCAATTGGAAAGTGAACGGTTTTTCATCCCGTGCTTTACCGATGTGAGTCGGGTCATCCCAATCCAGAATATTAGCCCAAATGTCCGTTGATCTCCCTTCAAGGCGTGTATCCGTCCAGGTAGTATAAATTCGATTGTTCCAGATATGGATGTCAGGGGCATATTGTTCTTGATTGCTGGTATTTGGGATTCTGAATTTAAGTCCGATTTTATTACCCTGGGAATCAAATCGTTGTCCGTACACATCCCTATTTCCGTTGGAAAGAATTGTCCAGGCAATGACAAAATCACCATTATCGGCCATAGAAACGGAAGGTGGGTAAATAAAAGCATTTTCTAAGGTATCAGAAACAATGAAGTTGTTCCCTACGGCATTTCCTGAGTGATCATATATTTGAGCAAAGACCGTCGGCTTTTTTAAGCGAAAATCTCTCCAGGCTATGACAATTCTACCTTCTTTATTCATAGAAACGCATGGCTGTTTTTGGGTTTTACTGCCTTGATCATCATTAACTCTAAAATTATGACCGACAGGGCTGCCATCGTTTAGAAATCGCTGAGCGTAAATGTCCCAGTTTCCTTTACGTGCATCTTGCCAAACAATAATAAAATCCCCCTTGGCAGAAGATGCTATCGCAGGGCTTTTCTGATCCGCGTTCCATGAGTCATCATTTACTTTGAAATTATGCCCGAGCTTTTCACCCTCTTTGTTAAATCGCTGAGCATAAATATCATATTTATAATTGTCCAAATCATTACGGCTATCCGTCCAGACAATTACAAAATCCCCTTCTCTGTCACATGTCAATGCAGGACCCCATTGATACGTTTTATTTTGATTTTCATTTACTTTAAAGTTCTCTCCGATTGTAGCCCCATCGTGGGTATATCGCTGGCAGAAAATATCGCTGGTGCCATAACGATGATCGTACCAGGTAATGATAAAATTGCCCAGCTGATCACAAGCAACTGAGGGAGTACCTTGTATGAAACTACCCATGTGACCATTTACCATGAAATTTTCCCCTAACGGCGCAGCATCATTGGAAAAACGTTGGACATAAATACACCTCGTCCCGTTCCGCCCATCGGCCCAGGTAATAACAAAATTACCGAGACTATCGATGCACAACGTAGAATTTTCTTGTGCGGAGCTATTCAGGTCATCATTCACTAAAATCGTTTTATCAGATAACCCGGGATCACCAGAATGAATAAACGTGTAAATATCCTCTTGTTTATTCCGGTCGTCATCCCAACTTACGGCGAACCACCCGTTTTGAGATGCTGTTACCGTTGGACGGCTTTGATTGGCATTGGTCGAATCATTAGATAGTTTGAAATTTCCACCCAATGGGGTACCATTCCATTGATAAAATTGCGCATAAATATCCTCATCACCATTACGTAAATCGCCCCAGACAAGGATAACCGTTCCTAATTTATCTATAGCGATCGACGGGTGAAATTGGTCGTTGTTTCCGGGATCGTCATTAACCTTAAAATTATTCCCCAGCGGAATCCCTTTGTTATTAAAACGCTGCGCAAAAATATCCCGGTTTCCATTGCGTATATCCACCCATGCAATCATAAAATTGCCAAACTTATCCGCAGATACCGGAGTGGGCGACCAAAGACGTATCTTCCCTCCGGCATCATCCACTCGAATATTTGTTTGATCAATTCGTTTACCGGATTTTGTTACACGCTGTACATAAATATGGTCGTAACCAAATCCAACGTCCTGCCAAGCCACGATAAAATTTCCCGCGCCGTCCGCCGCAACAGAAGGAATAACCTGCAAATCACTGCCTTTATCATCGCTAATCTTAAAATTATGTCCGATCAGATCGCCGTCGCATGAAAGGCATTGACCATAAATATCCGCCCCTTTACTGCTAAATTCTGACCAAACGATCATAAAGTTTCCGTTGCTGTCAGCGGCAACGGCCGGATATTCGGATTCTTGCCACGAATCTAATAAAACATGATTTATCCGAATGTTCTTTCCTTTCGCTTTTCCGTCACAGTCAAAACATTGGGCGTAAATATTAAAATCACCATTGCGATTATCTTCCCATGTAATTATAAAATTTCCGTCTGCATCCGTTGCGACGGATGGTTCGCTTACCAGATTAGATTTTAAATCATCCATCACTCTAAAGTTATTACCTAAAGGGCATCCATTCTTAGAATACCGCTGAGCATAAATTTCTACTTCGCCGTTACGCCAATCGAGCCAGGCAACAACGAAATTACCGCTCCGATCTGAAGAAATAGCGGGGCAAAACTGATTAATTCCACTCGAACCAGTGTTATCATTCACCAGAAAATCGCTAACAATCGCTGTATGCGAATTCCAAATAAGTTCCGGGAAGAAAAAACTTTCCGAAATCGTTTCGTGATAACTAAACGCGTGGTGATTCATGGGATCCATTGCAGGAAAGTTTTTCTCCATTCTGGTATCCACTCGTCTATTGAACCGATAAAATGGGGATTGAGCTGGGAGAACTACACACGTTAAGAATACCAGAAGAAGAACACAAATATGTTGGCTATTGTTCTTCATGGCACACCTCCCATGATGTTAGGTGCTAAAAGAGTTCCTGCCAGCCATAATATAATTATTTTTTCCTGTGTTTCCTGATTTTTTTTAAATAATCTTCCGCGATTTTCAAATCTTGCACCGTGTTAATTCCGAAAGTAACCATCGGATCGCTTACCGTCACGGTGGTGACCCGGTGTCCGTTATTGACGATGTGTTCCACCACATCCGGCAGGTAATACTCGCCCTGGGCATTTTTATTGTCGATGAAATGCAGCGCCCGGAACAGGCAATCCCAGTCAAAACAGTAATGGGAAGAACTGACTTCTTTAATTTTTTTTTCCTGCAGCGTGGCTTCCTTTTCTTCCACTATGCGCAGCACATGCCCTTCCTCATCCCTAACCACTCTCCCCCAGGGCGGGGGCTGTTCTTTGAATACGGTTGTTAAAAAACACAAAGAGGCCTGCTCTTCCTGCTGACGGTGGATCAGTTCCCGGATGATCTCCTTGGTGATGAGGGGTGCGTCCCCTACCGCCACCACTACGCTGCCGTCAAAATCCTTTAGCCATTCGTCGGCGCATTGTACGGCATGACCGGTGCCTAACTGTTCTTCCTGCACAATATAATCGACGCGATTGCCCAGCGCCTGTTTGATCAGAACCTCGTTTTCCGGACTTACAATAACCGCAATGCGTTCGATTTCGTCCATGGTCAGAGCGTCGATGACATACCGGATCAATGGTTGACCTAAAATTTCATGGAGCACTTTGGGCTTATCCGAGTTCATACGGGTGCCTTTACCGGCCGCCAACACAAGCGCTCTGGTTCTTTCCATTGAATCGTTCTCCTGTATTAAATTGCGATGAAATTTTTTGCGTATTTTTTAAGATCCGTATTAAACGGTGCCTGATTATTGGAAATTGGTTATTCATTATTAGTTATTCGTTAATTGGTTATTGGTTACTCGCTATTGAAACTGATATCTTTTTTTAAAACAAACTTCTTTCACTTAATTTTTTCCCAACAGAAGTTTTCAGTTTTTAACCGCTTTAAAATAACCACCAATGAAATAAATGACCATACCCACAACAGCCACTACGGACGCCCAGGGCGTTCCCGTGCTGCCCATTAACACGCCGATTAAGAATAAAATCAAACCGGACAGATAAACGGTTAAACTGATTTTACCAGCACCGGTTTTTGGCAGGATATTAAATACTTCTCCGCTCTGCTCTTCTTCCTCGCTGGTTTTTCTGGCCTGCCACACGCGCTGCAATCTATCGGCTTGCTCGGGTTTAGTTAGCCAACTCACTAACGGTGTAACCAGCAAAGCCGCGCCTGCGCTGAGGAAGGTGGTCAGGTTAAAATCAAATCCATAAAAGAATTTTCCGATGATCCCGGCTATAGCTCCGGCAATATAGCCCCAGACAGCCGCGGAAGAAGTGGCCCGTTTCCACAGCAATCCGTAGAAAATTCCCACGATAAACAGTGGCATATCCATGATGCCAATAATGGTAAGATAAGCTTCCACTGCTCCGCCCATTTTAGGCACCAGAAACGCAAATCCGATCATAAACGCGCCCACTAAAAACGTAATAAAACGAGCCATAAACAAAACTTCTTTATTGCTGGCTTTGCGTTTCTTTAACGTTTCATAAATATCATTGGTGAATAAAGTGGCCACACCGTTTAAATTACCGGAAATCGTGGATAACTGGGACGATAACAATCCTACCACCACCAGCCCCAACACAAAGGGCGGCAACATCTGAGAAAGCAGCATAGGGATGGCCTGATCGGCGTTCTCCAGATTCGGGTACAGCACCGATGCGGCAATTCCCGGCAGATTCCACAGCAAAGCAAAGGGCGTAGTAATGATGCCGGCCAAAACCATGCCTTTGGCCACGGTGCGCGTACTCTCGGCGCCAAAAGCGCGCTGAAGCAGTCCCTGGTCCACGCTGGCCCATTCGATTCCCAAGAGAAAAATCGCTAATACAAATTTCCAGTTGTAGGTGCCTTCCGCCCGGATCAAATCCATGCTGTGCGCCGGCAACTTCTCAATCAAACCCGGCATCCAGCCCACGGCAGCCATGGCCATGGGAAGCACGATCAACGCCCCGCCCAGCATAAAAACGAACTGCACCACATCTGTAAAGGCCACAGACCACATGCCGCCCAGCATGGTATAAACCACGGCAATCACGGCAAAGGCGAAAATCCAGAACACATAGGAAGTAATTCCGGTAATGGCCTGCGCCGCCACCACAGCGGTATATAAAACCACGCCCAGCCAAAACGCCAGACGAAACACCCAAAGAACACTGACCAGCAGACGCACCGATTTATTGTAACGCATGCTTAAAAATTCCGGAATGGTGCGCACCCGCAGACGGCGCATGATGGGAATGATAAACAATCCGGAAAAAACCAACGCCATGTTGCCGGTCCAGGTTTGCCACAAGATGGAAATGCCATGTTTGTATGCGATGCCGGCCTGTCCCACAAAACTGTACAGGTTTACGTTAGTGGCCGTGATCACCGCGGCCAGGATAAACGGCGTTAACTGCCGGCCGGCCACATAAAAATCATCCGGCTCGCCGACCCAGCGGTAGAAAAACGCGCCAATAAAAAAAGTGAGAATCAGAAATCCTACTACAATAATGATGTCAATCGTTGCCACTGTTTGCGTTCCTTATGTTTTAGTTCGTTTGAGGAATGAAATAGAAAGGGATAAGTAATAAGTATTAAGTAGTAAAGAATAAGTTGTAAATGGAGTGTAAGGGATATGGTACAGCGATCCGGAAGATTTCCATACCGGGAATATGAATAAAATAAATTCCCAGCCGCTCCCATTTTTAATTATAAAATTACACCTAACTCCCTACTCCTTTACCATACTACTACTTACTACATTTAATACTTAATACAACTTCCCTACTCCTTACCACTTATCCCTTTCGCTGCATTTTCCTTACGTTTTTGATACAGTTTTTTAAATTCCTGAATGGGTACATAAATCCAGGTAATCATGATAATTAATCCAATCAGCCAGATGCTCCAGGTGATCCAGTCAAAATACATTCGATTATCCTTCCCTATTCGTATCCTTTATTAATTGCTCTGGTTCTCGTAACGGTCTTTGCTTGCAGGTAAAACAGTCTATAAACCGATTCCCGAATTACAGTTCTCCTTTAAAAATCAGTTTCGTTATGCGCCGATAGCCCGCATCAATCGGCAAAACGGGCTGATTTTTGAAAACCGGTTTTTTAACTTCGATTCCCAGTAAACCGATTTTTGCCAGGGGTTTCTTCCCCAATTCCCACAAGCTGAGGCTTCCCTCTGGGAATTTCTTACCAACAGGTGGTGCAATGGTAAAATTTATTCCGTTTTTCACCTGCTCCATAGGGATCAAAACCCAGTACCACAAACCGTCCGCACCCTTTTTTATAACTGCAGACGCAGCCTGATCGTTAATCTGTAATTGAATTTCGAGGGAATCAACCGGACTGGTAAAATCAAGCAAAATTCCCACCCTGCCCTGTTCAAGCACTTGTTCGCCGGACAAGGTCAGTGATCCGGATATTTTTCCCCGGCCCAAAGAAGTAAAACGTAAATCGCAAAGCGGCTGTTTTTTTGAGGCCCGTTGGGCGGCGTTGTGCAACACGGTGTTTAAAAATTCCCTGTCGATTTTTTTGCCGTTAAACGTTAGCCGTTTTAGTTGATTTTCGGAAAAGAATCGTGTCTGCGGCGGCCGGTCCGGATCGTAAAAAAACTCATAGGTGGCCTTTTTATTTTGCGTTAAGATCGGCCTTAAATATACACCCGCTGGAAGAGGCGCCATATCTTCGACGGCCTTCAGGCGCAATACTTGCACTTCGTACCCTTGCAGAGTGCGCCGTAAGGGTTGGTTTGGTTTTACTGTTTCGGATTCCAGTAAATAATTCGGATAGATCATCTCCAAAGCGAAATCGTGCGCATTTGCTGTCCCAAATAAATCTTCATAGGCAAGGGTAATGGTTTGTGGTTCCACAAACGGATTCCGTAAAATCAACAAGGCTTCCCTGTTGCCGGGATGAAGATAGCCGTAGATCTCCCGGGCGTAGGGATTCCCACCCACAAATCGGGTGCGCTTTAAAAGCGATTCGTTTGCGTACGCCCAGTGCATCGCGGCCGCCAATGTCTCCCATTCTTTCCGGGACAGTACTTCCGGGCTGAGGTACAGCTCCCACATCATCACCCCGCGGCTAAAATACATCACCGCATTATCGGTCCAGTTTTGCAGGGTTTCGTCTTTCCCCCCCAGCATATTCAGCTTGCCCTTGATGATGCCGTGGGTCATAACGTTGGCTAGTGGAAACTGGAGACGGTCGCGTACAAAATCCTTGTACAGGGTGTAATCGCGGAAGGTGATGGCCTTATCCCGCTCGCTGAATGCCGGCACGTCTTCGGCGTGGCCGAAATCCGCCCCGGTCATCCAGACGGCGTCGGCGTATTGCAGCCACCAGGGGCTCAACCACGTGCCGACGGTAATATCGATGAAAATATCCGGCTTTTCTTTGCGCAGTGCCTTAAGAATATCCACAAAGCGTTCGGTTAACTGGTGGCGGGAATAAATGCCAGGTAGATGCTGGTGGTCTTCGGCATTACAGGCGGATAGGAACCCGTCGATTTTGTAAAAAGAGAGATCAGCCTCTTTAAGGTATTGTAAGGTCTTTTGCTTGAAGGCGTTAAAGTATACGTCCTCTCCCAGGCACAGATGTCCGGCAGAAGGGCGGTAACCGTTTTGTCCGGCCCATTTAACCCGCTCCACGCGCGCCTGACCGTAACCATTCCAGGGAGAAATCCACAACCCCAGATGGCTGCCCATTCTGGCCAATTGCTCCTTTAGCGGCCGGAAACCCTGCGGTAGACGCGTGCGATCGATTTCCCACATGGAGTGCACGTTGTCCCAGCCGTCGTCAATGACAAACGCGTTTAAGGGCAGTTTGTACTTTTGCTTTAAGATGGTGTCAAACTGCTGAATGGTGCTTAACAAAGCCGGGTAGTTGAATTTGCGGATATCATACCAGGTGTTGTACAGAGAAAAGATTTTAGTAGGCTGCGGTCGAATGGCTTCGATATAATTCATGAACGCCGTTCGTACCCGATTTTCGGCGCTGGCACCAATCACCGCGCGGTAAGTTGCGTAGCCGTCTTTTCCCGGTATTACGGTGGTGGCGTAATGCCATCCGTACACCCGTCCGGTCGACTCAAAAGCGCCATACGCGGCCGGGAATTCCACACCAAAGAAAAGATCATTGCCGTACACCGGCTGCCCGAATCCTCCCAGATAGAAACCGTCCGTGTGAAAATTCAGATCAAAAACAGTTAACTTTTCCAAATACGGCCCCTGCCCGGAAAGATCGGTCACCGTCAGCCATGTGCGCAGAATGGGCTGCATTTTGTCCGGTTCATAAAACAAACGTACGCGCAGCCCCTGCCCCTCCATCGTGAATTCCACCCTGCCGTTATCTGACCGGTTGACTTTTTTCAATGAAAAATCCTTTGCCGTCAGAACGAGCGGGGTTTTGGCCGGCGGCGTGATGTCCAGTCCCGGAAAGGTGACCCGTAATTCGAATACCTTACCGCTTAACCGGTACGTACGGTGCGTTATCTTATTGACCAGACGGACCGGTGTTAAATGCGAACCGGCCGTATGGAAATCCATTTCGATGTAGGAGTTTCCGATTTGGACCTGACCTCGGGTTTGTGCAATAGTGGGTTGCGATACCACCGGTACAACGAATAACGTGCAGAACAGTAATCCAATAAAAATTAGTTTTTGTCTCATATTATTTCCCGAATACTTTAAGCAACAAATGATTTTTGAATTTTGTTTGAATAAATGGTTGAGCGCCGGTAATCGTTCCCAGATTGATCTCGTGTTCGTAGTCGTAAACGGAATAAACGGCTTCTTTTTCCAGTCCGCGCAAATCCACCTTTCCGGAGAAATCGGGCGCGTAAAAGGCGTAAAACAACGTGTCGCCTTTACGGACTACGTGACCCTCCGGGCGGTCAAATCCAATATCGTATAACCGGCCCAAATAAACGCCTTTGGATATCTGATGCCGTTCATAAAGCGCCAGCCATTTTTGCCATTTGGTTTCCTTTTCCGGCGTCAGGCTGACATCGCCGCTTTCTGTGTTTACGTACACACCCGGCGGCCAGGTAAATTTTGTGCCCGGCACCCCGCCAATCCCGATGGTCGAAGCGAAATCTTCCCTTCCGTCGCTCAGCCCCACATGATCTCCGTAATAAGGCACATCCGCGCCCATGAGCGCTTTGTAGGTTTTCCCCTTTAAGCGGATCTGCCACGAGCTGGTGGGATCGGAAGCCACCGGCCGGTTCATGTACGGCATATTATAAAAAGAACAAGCGTCGCCGCAGGGGCAAATCTCTACCACCGCATCCGGTTTGATGGCTTTTGCCGTTTCATAAATGAGCTGAAAATAGTCCGGCAGGTGTTCCACGGACTCTGTGGGCTGCGCGTGCCGGTGCGCAGGATTAAAACAAAGCGGCACTTGATTCTGATGCTGACCGTCCAGCTTCAGCCCGTCAAAGTCCCAGTCTTTGAGTATTTTGATTATTAACCGACGGGTATATTCCCGAGTAGGCTCATAGGCCGGGCACAGATAGTAACTGTCCCACCAGGAAATGGTCTGGGGCGAGCCGTCCTCGTCTAACAGCAATAAATCCGGCTGATTCTTCAACAGGACTGTGCCCGGATCAGCGGCCAGAGGAGTTAGCCACAATTTGGCCTTTAATCCCATGGAATGAATCTTTTTTACAAACCGCCGCATATCAGCATCGCCGCGCGGAAACTTTTTGGGATTCAAATACCAGTCGCCTTCCGCGGTTTGCCAGCCGTCGTCCAGTACCACCCATTTTAATCCTAATTTTTTCACTTCCGGCAGCGTGTTCAAAATTTCCGACACGGTAAAATTGCGTTCATATCCCCAGGCGCACCACACCGGCTCGTACGCAGTACCGGGATACTCCGGAAAACGAATCCCCTGTTTTTGCATGAATCGGCTGAAAGTCTTCAACGCGGCGAAATAATCCCCATGGTGCACCGCCACAAAGGTGGGCAGGGTTTCCAGAGACTCCCCGGGTTTCAAGCGCTGATTGACCTGCATATCAACAGCCACCGCTGCGCCGCTGGCGGAAGAATCGTATGCGACCGGCAAAGACACCAGCTTGGGCGTTTTAGCCACATGTCCCACGGCCAGTCCGGCGTCCCTGCGCCAAAGATCCGTCACCGGCGTACCGCCGCCGTAATCGGGCGCGTTCATGCCCATAAAATTCTGCTGAAAAAAGCCTCTGGTTACCGGACGCACCCAGTCCGGCCGGTCTTCGTACGAACCGCTCTGGAAGGACCAGAAGGCGGTGTCCGGGCTCAGCGCATCGATCGTATATTCATGGCTGCGCCATTTTTTTATAAAAATGTCAGTTTTCCCCGTGTTGGTGTAAACGACCCGAAAAACCGCCATGGTCGGAAAATCATCATAGATTTTAACGGTTATTTCCTTTTGAATCATTGCATCGCCAATCACCCCAGCGCCTCTGAGCACCAGCTTTTGACCGCGGCCGATCGAATCCGAAAACGATTCGGTCCGGGAAAATTCCAGAGCAAAATCTTTTAACGCGCCTCCCTCCGTAATCAGATACTCTGAAGGCTGGAAAGCGCTCATCAACGGCTTGCCAGTTTTTGAAGGAATCCGCACCCGACTGTACATTTGATGATTAAATTCTATTTTTAGATAAGCAGACCGCAGCGCGGCAGAATCGGAAAAAATCCGGCAGGAAAAAAAAGAAAACACCGCCGTAATGATGATGAAGACTGAATAAATTTTACGCATTTCTAATCCAGTACTTGTATATTTTCGGCCATTAAAACCCTTTGTTCGCCAAGCGCGGATAGCGCGCGCAAGGCGTTTCCACGGTATATTTTTTCCAGCACGGAAAGAGGCAGGTCAAGCCCCTGAAATGAACCGTCGAATTCCGAACTGGTCAGAGTTTCGGCGCTGCTAAAAAATCGCCAGTCGTCCAGCCACAAGCGCTCCAGCTCATTAACTGCTGTGGCGACGTTTTTCGCGGTTACAAAAAAATCGGTACCGTACAATATGCGATCCTGGTAGGCAAGAAAAAACGCACGCACTTTATCCCGATCCGACTTTGCCTGGTACATCAAATGGTTGCTGCGGGCAGCCGTATCCATAAAAGCGCCGGGAAAGCGATCCAGAAATGCAGCCATCAAATCCACGTTCCATTCCAGACTGGCTAAATGCGCATTAACACTGATTAAATCCGGATGTTTAGCCAGGCGTCCGTCGCGCGCCTTCAGAAGAGCCTCGTATGAGGGCATTTCGGGATGCAGAAACATGTGGTAGCGCGGATGCGCTTCAAAATAGGCCCGGTCGTATTTCATGGTCATTTTTTCCAGCGGCAGCCAGCAGTTCTTAGGCTCCCCCTGATGAATCATCACCGGAATGGAGCGCTCAGCCAAATAAAAAAACAATTCGTCAAACTTGGCGTCACAGATCGAAAGCAACCGGTTCCGCTCGTCTTTTAATTCCATGCCGATGTTTTTCCACACCTTGATTCCCACTGCGCCCATTGCCAGCGCTTCCTCAATGGTGGCGATCGTCTTCGCTAGCCAGTTGTCTTCTGTGATGCCTTTCGTGGAGAAGCTGGCGATAAACCGCACGGTATCGGGATATTTACCGAGTAAATACCGGGATAGGGCAAACTGTTCGTCGATGGTTCCGAAAGCGTCAAACTCCACGTTCACTGTGACCAGTTTAAAATTGTACTTCTGCGCCAGGGCAATGATCTGCGGATGATCGTAATTAAAATGCAAATGGGCGTCGATCTTTTCCAACGTTGCAAAATCTTTCGTCGCAAAAAAATCCATAAGTAACTTTTCCGACTCCGGGGGGCACCCCATATTGTTAAAATTATTTTTTTATGAACAGATTCCTTCTTTTTTGGGGCCGCTCACTCCGCGCTGTATCTTGTTTAGTAGATGATGACAAACTTCCCGCTTTTTTGTCCCAACGGACTTTCAATATGGTAAAAATACAAACCGGGCGCCACTTCCTGCCCGTTGTCGGATAACAGATCCCAAGCTTCGGTGCTCATTCCGTTATCGTGTCGCAGGGTTTTTACTTTTTCTCCCGCCGAATTGTAGATGCGTATGGCGCACGAAGGAGGCAGCACCGTAAATTCGATACGCCGGACACCGATACCGGTTTCCCACTGGGCCGAAGCAATGTACGGGTTGGGCACCACCCGTATGCTGTCCAAAGTGGACTTTGCCAGCGGCGCGTTAGGGGTAACCGCCACCGTATTATCTCCCGGGATGGAAGGATCGGTGGCAATGGAGTTTTCTATCGGCGGTTTCACTGGTCCGCCTCGGGTATATGAAGTAACGGCATAAATGTAATGATAACCATTTTGCACGGTATGATCAACATAGTAATTCACCGTATCGCCATTTATGACTTTGCGTAAAGGCTCCAGACCAGAATCGTTGCCCAGGCTGAAACCGGGCACCAGCGGATTTACGCCGGTGATGCCGTCTTTCAGGTCAAAAATTTCCATCGGTTTGTAGGCGATGACGTCGCCGTAAATATCCTTAATCGGCAGCCCCCAGGTGACGCCGTTGTCCACCGACTTGTAAATCCGGTAGCCTTCGAACAACGAATCTTTTTCGGCCTCCCGATCCCAGATGAGTTCGATTTTCTGATCGCCTTCTATGGCGCGTACTTTAGGCGTGGGCGGCGGTTGAATCACATGCCATTTATCCCTGTAAAGCTGAATCACCTGATCCACATTTTTAAATAAATCCAGTTTGGAAACGCCAAAGACGGTCGCGATGATCATGGTATCCATTTCCCCGGGTTCCAGAGTAAACGGGCCGCTGGACATGATTTGCGTAGGTTCGCTATTGGCCTCGAAATAGGGCTTGCTGTCAAACGTATCGTCGATGCCGTCGCCGTCCGTATCGCGGGGATCGTTGGCGTTCACCAGATTATATTTGTAAAATTCCACCTTTCTGGCGCCGTTGCCGATGTTGGAAGTTTGTGCGTTCCAGTTGGAAACCGCATCGTAACCGGTAACACCCAGCTCTTTTCCGTCGTCCCCTTTAGGCGTTTTCAGTACAATGGTTCCGGCCCAGGCGATGTCACCGGCGTTCATGGTGCCGCCGCTGGGCGATGTTTCAAAGCCGTCAATATCCCAACTGTAGGCAAACTGCCGGTCGCGGTCGTAATAGCACACATCGCCGTCGTCACCCCAGGGGTTGGGCGGATTAAAAGAGGCGATGAAAGCAAAATCGCTCCACACGGCAAAATAGGTTTTGGTAATAGGCGTGTGACCGATATTGCGGGCCACAAACATCCAGACGATGAAATCCTCATAGTATTTGCCACTCCAGGCAAAGCCGCGGTTGATGGTTTGAATGGTCAGCCAGCGTTCCGGCGGCACTTCCGCCAGATGATCGATGGCGTAGCAGGCCGAAAAACTTTCCTGATCGGCGATGCGTTCGCCATGGGGACCGGCGCCCGGCCACCCGGTGGAATCCTTGTACAATGGAATGGGATCGATCCCGGGTGTAACCGTCTTTACCCGGTTCTCATAATCCTGGGTGGTTTTGTAATAATAGTTGGGAATATAATCCGGGAAACCTCCCTGGGGCCAGCTCTCCGGATCGTGACTCATCGAAGCGCGGTCCGAGCCATTTACCAGTTCCACATAGGGATCAAAATGATCCGGATCCCAGTAATCGGCCGGACCTTCGGTCATTCCGGCGTCC
This sequence comes from uncultured Calditrichaceae bacterium, assembly GCA_964547355.1. GTDB lineage: Bacteria > Calditrichota > Calditrichia > Calditrichales > Calditrichaceae > CAZJNP01. The sequence continues at coordinate 8,653 of CAZJNP010000006.1, read as the reverse complement.
ACACAGGGCAGGTTGTCAGGATTTTCACCGCCGCAGTCTTCCTGGTAGCCGCCCACGATAAAGGCCACGTCGGTCCCATAATTGATTCCGGACCCGGCCGGATATTCAAAAGCCGGCGGCATGGCGAAGATCGTATTCTGAAAATTGCCGTTGCAGAGCTGATTGGCATTGCTGAATTTGGTGCGCACCTTGTTGATGTTAAAAATATTCCAGCGAATATATTCGCGCTGGCCGTAAACCAGCAGCGGAATAAACAAGAAAACTAAAAATATGAACGCTTTCTTTTTCATCAGTCCTTCCTTTTTAATCGGCTGTATCAAAGAAATTCATATCAACCGTTATAGCACGGGACGTATGGCCACATCCCAGGGCGCCGTGCCGTTGATCTGTATTCTTCGCAAAATTTTTAGATCCTCTGCCCGTAAAATAACCGCCTGGGCCGGTGTGACCCGAATCGCGGCAAAGATGAATTCGCCGGTGGGATAAATGGCCAGTCCCTGGAAATTGATATCTTTAATGGCGGCCACGATTTCCCGGGTGTTGATATCCACCTTGACCAGGTCCCCTTCGTTGGAGCTTAAATACACATAATCGCCGTAGGGACAAATATCCGCATTATTCCCGGAAGCTGCCTCAAAACCCAGGTCAAGCACGCTTTCCACGCTTCCGGTCGAAGCATTCACAAAAGCCAGACTCGGCCCCTTAAACTCCCGGACCAATAAGTACTGTCCGTCGGCGGAAACGTCCATTTTAAAAATACGTCCGATGCCATCCACCGTAATGGTCTTGGTAATTGTGAAAGCTTCCGGATCCACTTCCCACACTTCGTTCGAGTATCCATTGCCCACAAAAATTTTACTACCATCCGGTAAAACGGCCAACCCTTTCGGAGTATTGGGCAAGTCAACCGTTTTTAAAATCGTCTGCGAGGATATATCCACTTGAGCCAGCTTTTTGGCGCCCTGTTCGATAACATAGGCGCTGGAACCGTTCACTACGATTTCAGCCGTTTTATTTACCGGCGAACCATCCGGATTGGTATCCAGTTTTTTTACGATCTGGTAATCATCAGCGCTCAGAAAATAAATCCCGCTGCCGGAGGAATTGTAATCGGTCATCATTAAATACTGTCCGTCCGGCGTAAACGCCATTTCCAGGTACCGCCCGAAGCCGGTAACCAATCCGGCGGTATCGGCGGCCATGCGCCCCTGTTTGACAGACAAACGGGCTAAAAAATCTTCCGAACCGTTGGAGATGATCACATCCGGTACGCCGTTGACCGAATAGTCGCCGTCGGTGATGAACTCCGTTCTGGTCACCAGCAAGGTGTCTTTGTCGATACCATTTCCGTTGGCGTCTTTTACCCTGGCGCGTAAATCGGTGAAGTATTCGTGCGCTTTTAACAGCGGCGCGCTGGGCTGGAACAGAACGTCGTTGCCTTCGGCGGTAAATTCCCCTGCCACCGAGACGGTGCGGTCTTCGTCTTCCCACAGAAAGAAATTACCTGGAAACGTTTCCGCATCCATGGGTTCGCTAAAACGCATGCGCAGAGGCGCCAATCGATTAAAAGCAAACGCACTGTCCACGGGCTCCACCATTTCGGTGAACGTGGGACGCACTTGCTCCACCGGAATGGGGATCTCCCTGCTCTCGTTGCAAGCAGTAAATATCCCCGTTAAGGCAGCAATCACAATTATGGTATGTAAATATTTCATCGTTCACCTCATCCTAAAAAGATAAACCAATTGAAAACCGCGAAATGGTGCTTAATCTTCCCATATCGGAATAGGAATAATCGATCAGGATTTTCCCAACGCCCTGAAGCGCATACTGAAACCCCACGCCGGCCGAAAAGGAGTCTTCGTCATAATTGAATTTGTAACCGGTGCGGATGAAAAACATTGATTTGAAGGCGTATTCCAGTCCCACGTTCTCGCGCGCTTTGTAATCCCGGGGATCGTATACGTCGCCTGCGATGGTTAATCGGTGCAGATCCGTATTCAGAATGTCTGCTGCCAGGCCGACCCGGAAAATCAAAGGCAGCGGCCAGTCGTAGGTTTTCAGGCGCGCCTCCACCTGTTTGGAATTATCAGTGGTGACGCTGGTTTCCAAATCCAGTCCGTCCATGCGCATATTCGATCCGAAATTGGACAACACAATCCCCATACGCACATTGTATTTGTAGCTGATAATAAAAACAGAGCCCACATCAACCGCTACGGCCGAAGCCGACTCCAGCGCCAATTGCTCGGACAGATATTTGACCGTCACTCCAACGGAATAACGATCGGTTAAGCGGCGGGCATAGCTCAAGCCGATGCTCAGATCCGTGGCGCTGAACACCCGGCCGGTGCCGTGCGGCTTGTAAATGGTGGTTTCCTCAATATCTCCGGATGAGAAATGATTAATGCTTAATCCCACCGTTCCGGCTTCGCCCATGGGCAGAACCACACCCAAAAAATTGTGTTTGGTGCCAAATATCCAATTGGTGTAGGAGAAATTGGCCGCGATCTTTGTCTGGAAGCCGATGCCGCCCGGATTCCAATATAATGCGCTGGGATCGTCGGCAATGGCCGTAAATGCGTCGCCCATAGCCACTGCTTTCCCTCCGACGCCGATTTTTAGAAAATTGGCCACGGAGGTGCCCACGTGATCCAGGCCGGCGTTGGCCCGGATGCTAAGCGCTGCGACCAATAATATGATCTGTAACAAACGACCTTTCATCATTAATTATCCTCCAATTTGCATGGCGGCTTGTTGTTTTCTGATAAATTTAAGAGATTTATTCTCTTTACCGCTGTTAGTTTATCTTCGTTGATCTCCGACTAAAACTCAGCGGCTACAAAATTAGCACAAACTTTCCGGTTTTTTGTCCGAGACTGCCGCCATCCACATGGTAAAAATACAATCCCGGCGCAATCTCCTGATTTTGCATATTGCGTACGTCCCAATATTCGTAGCTGGTGCCACTGGTATGCTCCAGCTTTCTGACCATTTCGCCGGCGGCATTATAAATACGTATGGTGCATTGAGCCGGCAAACCGGTAAAGGCGATTTTTCGCTCGCCAATTTCCGCTTCCCAGGGCGCATTAACCTTGTAAGGATTCGGCACAACCCGGATACCGGCCAGGTTGTCCTGCGCTACCGGAGTTGTGGGAGTCACTTCCACCGTGTTGTCGTTTTCCAGCGTCGGATCGTTGGCCGGCGGTGTTTCCAGCGGTTCTTCCAGAGAATCGCCGTGCGAATACGCGGAAACCCAGTAGCGGTAAGTGTAATTATTGGTCACCGTATTGTCCACCCATTCGTAATACACCTGTCCCTGATCGTCCGTTTTGCGGATGGCGTCCAGTCCTGTGTTGCTGCCTAGGTAAAAGAGCGGATCGAATTCGCTGACGCCCGAAAAGGCGTTGTCCAAATCGTACTGGTCGATGGGAATCGGCACAATGGGCGTGCCGTTTTCGTCGGTGGCGTAACTCTTGCTCCAGGTGGCGCCTCCGTCGTCCGAGCGGTAAATGCGGTAGCCTTCAAATAGAGGATGACTTTCGCTGTGTGTACCCCAGCGCAGGGTCACCTTTTGATCGCCGGCAATGGCGGTCACCTGAGGCTGTGGCGGCGGCTTGGGCACTTTAAAGTTCAGTTTGTACAAAGCAATGGCGTTATCCACATTCAGCAGCAAATCCTCTTTACTCTGGCCGAATACTGTAGCCACAATCAGGGTGTCGATTTCACCCGGCTGCATGGCAAAGGGTCCCGTGGCCATGATATTGTACGGATAGCCGTATTTGTAATCATTTACTGTATTGTCCCAGGCATTCACATACGGGCCTTCGTCGATGCCGTCCCCGTTGGGATCGTCCGGGTCGGACAGATTCAACAGGTTGTACCAGTACAACTGACGCTCATAGATGCCGTTTTCGTCCGGGGTGGAAAAAAGTTTCAAGCCGTCAAAGGCATCGAATCGGGTCACGCCCATATTACGCGGGGTTTTGAGCACCACAGTGCCGCCCCAAGCGATTTTATAAGCCGGAAGCACATTGCCGCGTATGTCCAGTTCGTAGCCGTTAAAATCTGTGCCATAGGCCAACTGGCGGTCCGGATCCCAGTACAGCACATCGTCGCCGCCTTCCCCTCCGGTGGCAAATCCGCCGAATGGTTCAAAGTCGGCCACAAACTGGTAATTATTGTAAATGCCGATCAGGCAGGAATCGATGCGCTCGCCCATATTACGCACGATGAACACCCAAAAAATCATATCCTCATATTTTGGCAATTTCCAGGCCATGCCGCGGGTAATGGTCTGAATATTCAGCCAGCGTTCGGTATCACCAGGTTCTTTCTCAGCCACGTAATTAACGGTATGGGCGATGGAAAAACTTTCCTGGTCGGCGATCAATTCGCCGTTTGGTCCTGCGCCCGGCCAACCCGTGGCCGAATCCAGCAGAATGGGAATGAGCGGCAAATTAGGATTTTCCGTGGGCGTCAGGCTGAGCAGGTCTTCCATGGACAAAAAGGTATAATTGGGATAGTAGGCCGGCCACCCCTTATTGGGTCCGTCCGTGGGCCAGCTTTCGGGATCGTCGCTCATGGGCGTGCGGTCGCCGCTGACCAGTTCGGGATAGGATTCAAAGTGGTGCGGATCCCATATCCAGGCCGGACCTTCTTCCATACCTGTGTCGAAATAGGGCCACCCATGCGGATTTTTCCCTCCGGCGTCTGCCTGCCGTTTACCGCCCACCACAAAGGAAATCCCGCCGCCGTAATTTAGCCCGCTACCGGTGGGAAATTCCATCGAAGGCGGATAGGCCGGAAACACGTTGGGCTGATTGGTGCCGCAAGCCAGCATATTGGTATTGGAAAACTTCGTGGATAATTTATTAATATCGAACACATTCCAACGCATCAAATTATGCGGATCTTTATTCTGGGCGTACAGCATCCCCGTGAACAAACCAAGGAAGAGGATGTATTTTGCGACTGCTTTCAATTTTCCACCTCCGCTTCCTTAATAGTTAATGGTTATTCCGATGCGTATATGACGCGGCGGACCCCAGACCGTAGGATCGCGCGTGTAATCGTCCGAGGTAGCGTCATTGGCATCTACGCCCGGTTTACCCGTATCCGCGTAAACCCAGTACACATTGCGCTCGTTGAACACGTTGGTGATGTGGATAAAAAATGTCTGATTAAATCCCAGCCATTTAAAACGCTTGTAGAGGTTCACATCCAGATTCTTCTGCATGGGACCGCGTTCGGAATTAGGGTTTAAAAGACTGGGCGAATAGGGATACCCGGAGCTCATATTCCCAATCATAGACATGCCAAAATGCGAGGCATGCTCGTATTCAATATCGAACGAGACATTATGCGGAATATCCCAATCGGCAATAAAGGTGCGATTGATGGGATACAGCGGCACGTACCAGGTGCTTTGTTTACTGGCGTCCACCCGGGAGTAAGTGTAATTAATGAATAGGTTAAAATTCCGGGAGATATTCGCTTTGAGCGCCAATTCCACACCGCGGGCAATGCCGTAAGCGTCGTTGGTGAACAACTGGTAGGTGCGCGGACCGTAAATCGTTTTTAAGCCGGTCAGGTCGGAAATATCGCGGTAAAAGGCGGTGGCATTTAAGGATACTTTAGGCGTAAAGGCCACCTGAACGCCGGCCTCGTACGAGGTGGTGCGTTCCGGATCTATGTTCCCGTAACCGATTTGTGTCACTTCTCCCAGGCTGTAATTGGGATAAACCGATTCTTCTTCATTAATGCCTTGATAAACCAGATAATAATGGGGAAACTGATAGTACACGCCGTAGGAAAAGCGAAAAGCCATTTTTTCCGAAATGGGATACGAAACACCCAACCGCGGACTGATCATTTCCTTATAAGTAGTTTTTTTCATCTCAGATTCGGTGGGGCGCAAAATATCGGTCATGTAATAGGTTTCCGGGTAGATGCGGTCGTATCTCAGTCCGGCGTTCATGATCATGCCAATGTCGTGGAATTCCATTTTGTCCTGCACATAGGCATGAACGGAATAGGGCTTGCGGTGATATGCCTCCCAGGCCTTCATGCGCAACTGGGTGGTGTCGGCGTCCTAGGCCGTGGGATTACGTCGTTCATAACTCAGGTCGTGCCGCAGAAAACTGAATCCGGCTTTAAGCTGATGTACCGGAGTCACCTGCCCCAGAATATTAAACTTAATTTCATCGGTTTTAGATACGGTATTAAACCACACGTAATCAATTCCCGACACGGAAAAGTTTTCAGGTGAAAGTATATGTTGTTCGATTAATCCCGTTTCCAGATCGTCAAAAATGGCCGAATGGAAGTGGCGGTAATAATGACTAACGGAAAAATCATAAAAATAGCTGTTGGAGAGTACGTGTTTTAACTTGGCGTATCCCAGATAATAGTCTGACTTAATTCGGGGCGCACCGTAAGGATTGTATTTAAACAAATGGCTGTATAGACTTGTATACTTTTTATTATACAAGCCACCGGCAATAAGCGTGATTTTATTGGATATTTTCAGCCCCAGAGATCCGATGGCGCTGTAATAGTCGTTGTAATTCATGGGTACTTTTTTAGGCGTACCGGATTTGTCGTAGCCCTCTGTGTCGCGGTAATTGGGATAAATATATCCGTAAAAACGCCCGTCCGTCGTGTAATAACGGCCGGCAAAACTGGCGCTTAACCGCTGTTTTGTACCCGGAACATAACCTTTGTAGGCGATTTCATTATTATACGTATTCCACTCTTCGCTGTTTAGGCCATTGAGGTGATCCGTATAGGCGGAGTAACTGAGCTTCGGTTTTGACTGCACCGGCTCGCTGACCAGATTCATCACCGCAGACATGGCCCCGCCATATTCTGCCTGAAAGGTCCCGGTATAAGTCACCAATTCCGATAATCCCATAATGGGAAGATCATCGATTAAAAAACCGCCCCAGATGGGATCGTTAATATTAATACCGTTCAGAAGATAAGCGGTCTCGTTTGTTCTTCCTCCGCGAAAATGCATTCCATCATCCGGGGTTGTATTGAACTGTCCGTAAGGCCCGGCCTCTTCCAGCCGGATGGGGGTAATTACAATGCCCGTTTGTAATCCAATTACCTGTTTAAAATTAGTTACCGGAAGCAATTCCACATGAGCGGCATCGACCACGTTCATTGTAGCCGTCAAATCCTTCTGCACCTGAGGACGGGTGGCCACCACTTCGATTCTTTCCGTGGATTCGATGGTTTCTTCTGCCAGACGAACGTCGATTTTCGTGGTCAGATCGGAAGAAACCCGCACATTGGAAACGGTTTCCGTTCGGTAGCCGACCATAATGAACTCGACCGTATAGGTACCAACAGGCACGTTAATAATAAAATACTGACCGTCGGCATCGGTGGCCGCTCCCATGAGCGTACCTTTGATGACTACATTTACGCCGGCCAACGGTTCGCCGGTTTTTTTATCGCTAACCACACCGGCTATTTTTCCGGTTGTCCCGGCGAACAGGCTGTAAAAAAGCCCCAAAAGCAAGATGAAGACAAACGTCTTTTTCATTTTTAACCTCTGGAGGGTTTTAAGTCTTTTCATTTAAACACAAAAAAAGATTTTTTTCCAAACCGGGCAATGTGATGACTTCCGGTTTTTCATACTTAGTAAATCTTACTTGTAACTTTCTTTTGATTTAATCTTAACTGCAATAATAAAATTACACCTTGTTCCAACGAAAGCGTTTTTGCAACTGAAAAAAATGCTTACGAAGCCCGAGGGCCCCGTAAGCACTGTAGTTCTTCTACCGGGTTAGTAACATCTTTTTCGTAATTACATGACCGGCGCTTTCCAAGCGGTAAAAGTAGATACCGGAAGAAACATTGCTGCCTGTATCCGTTTTCCCATTCCACACTACCTGATGGGCCCCGGCTGTTTGTAGACCATCCACTAATGTGGCAACCTTTTGCCCCAGGATATTGTAAACCGAGATATTCACGCGGGCATTTTTGTTCAGTGTGTATTGGATGGTGGTACTCGGGTTAAACGGATTGGGATAATTCTGCGCCAACGAAAATTTTTCCGGCGCAACGGGTTTTTGGTCGTCGATCCCAGTCAGGTCGCCCAAAGGACGTCCATAATTGTAAATATTACGGAAACAGCAGTCCTCGTCGGGGGATACATCGTTTACCCAGTCTTTAGTCGGGTCTTCGGCAAAGACCATGATGCCGGTGGATTCGTTTTCGCCATTGATTTCGCCGATGGCGGCGCGCGGAATGGCCACTTCGATTTTGTTATCATCCAGATTGACAGCCACCTGACAGCTATCGCCCATAACTTCTTCAAACTGCTCGTCGTTGCCGTTCAGTCCGGTAAATTTAAGAATGCCGTAAGCCTGGGTTGTTTCCAGACCTGGGTTGCCGTGCGGGTCTGTGATATTCTCATAAAAATCGCCGCCGTTCAACCAGTATCCCCAGGTCAAACCGGTCGTGCTGTCCAGGTCCACATCGAAATAGAGCTGAATCAAGGCCTTGTACCCCTCGGCATCTACCAGGTTTTCCAGATCGGAAAAAGCGCCGTCTTCGTTGATATCCACCCGGACGTACAGATAGTCATCATCATGGGAAACCCACACGTCTTTAATATCCAGCGCGGGATTGATTATGT